>NZ_JADPLO010000014.1:0-106031 GCF_015667765.1 Bacteroides sp. 1001302B_160321_D4
ATTATATTATTGATTTACATATAATTACCGTATTATTTATGAGAATATGAGAAATGAAAATGAAAAATCGTTTGCAGGGGGCGCGCTGATATAAATGCAGGAAACTATCATACCAATGTTTTTCAAGAAAATGAGAAATCGGATAAGTCCATATCATAGATTTATTTAGTACCTTTGCCGTCCTATTTATATAAAAAGAAAAAATGAGTAAAGAATACACACTCGCAGATTTCACAGATATTTTCGATTACTCCACAGGCTGGTTCAGCGACAGTAGCATTTGTAGTCTATTCTATCAGATATTCAAACGATTCCCTTCTATGAAAATGGTGAAATATAAAGTAAACCAGGATTTCCTGAAAGAAATCAAAGAACTTTATCAGCAAGACGATGCGTTCGATATATTCGAGCATATATATTGCAATCATTTTGAGAATGAAAAAGAGGAAGAGGAGGAAGAAGAAGATACATCTACAAAAGAGTTATATGATTGCATCGTTATCTGCAAGAAGAATTTAATGATTGGCTATTTTGATAATTGCACAAAAATAGCCTATTCCAATATTGATAAGGAAGAAATCGATCGTATCAATCAGATTTGCGAAAACCACAAAAAGGAGAATGAGAAACTGAACAACCTATTTATAGTAACATACGCTCATAACTACTTCAGCCTGAAACAATCGCAAATCAATAAGCCGGGCATTCAGATTGACCGCCACTATAACAATGATTTTGCTCCCGTAGCCGCTGAAATCGAAAACTTCCTATTAGAGGAGAATAAAAGCGGTTTAATCATTCTGCACGGGAAACAAGGTACGGGGAAAACAACTTATATCCGTCATCTTATCAATCTCGGAAAAAAGAGAATGATTTATATGAGCGGCGACCTGGTAGACAAACTTTCGGACCCTAGCTTTATCACTTTTATCCGTCAACAAAAAAATTCTATCTTTATCGTAGAAGATTGCGAAGAGTTATTGTCAAGCCGCAACGGAAGCAACCGCATGAATGCCGGACTAGTCAACATACTGAATATCAGCGACGGACTATTAAGCGATGAATTATGTATCAAATTTATCTGCACATTCAACGCTCCACTAAAAGATATCGACGAAGCCTTGCTTAGAAAAGGACGTCTGGCTGCCCGGTACGAATTTAAAGACCTGACAACCGACAAAGTAAACCAACTAATAAAGGAAGAAGGACTGGATATCCCCCAACAGACACAACCTATGACACTGGCTGAAATCTATAATTACGAAGGCATGGATTTCTCTTTAGGAAGAAAGCGGGTAGGATTCTGAACAAATCCTCCAAAGTAGAACTTTTAAAGAAAAATCGACTATTATTATTGCGAAATATAAGTATCTATATTTTACCTATCAACAAGAACGATTTGATATTTTTATACGTTTATTATACGTTAAAAGAGTTGCCCTATTACGGAGCAACTCTTTTAAATATTAAACTTCTTAAGTTCAAACTTTGCATGTGATACCTTATATCGACATTTTCTTACTTACAAGTTAACGGAAATCCAAAGATACTCACTCGCAAAATCTGTAATTATCCAAAGCTAAAAGGGAAAGTGCTTTCATCAGATAAAGCAATTAATCCGTTCTTTCGCTGGATACAAATTTTGTTTTCTCTTGCCAGCCAACCGGCCGCCAATGCTGTACTTTCTACGCTTAGGTTTAATCTTCTTGCCAATTCAGGTATTGAAATTTCACCAATTTCTTTCAGGGCACACCAAACTTTTCCGGCATTGTTCCCTACAATTGTTTTATCCATGGCTATTTTTATTAATAATTTGGTTACAATATAGTCATTTTAATAATTGTTTATAACAAAACCAACTTTTTTGTTTTAGTTTTTGACATTATTTAAAACAAAGAAATCAATTTCGCGTCTAGTGATTAAAAACTTGGTAATAATTCGTACCATAACACCACTAAAAGGAACATTATATATCAAAATAAATTCTCAAAACAGGAATCGGGCAATCACAGAAAGAAAATAGGAAATTGACATTTCCGCAATATCGGACAAGTCATTTCGCTTTTTTACCAATACCTTTGCGGAGTGAAATACCAGAATAAGTTATGCAACAGAAAAAAACAACGAAAGAAGAATATCAAAAGTGCGTAAATGTTGTAGTGGAATACATCAACCAACATTTGGGAGAAGACATTGATTTAAAATCTCTGGCCAGAATTTCAAACTTTTCTCCTTTTTACTTTCACCGGATCATGAAAGCTTTTCTCGGTGAACCGATTGGTACGTTTATTGTCCGGACGCGGACAGAAGCTGCCGCACGTCTACTCCGCTACTCGGATGTTCCGATTGCCGACATAGCCTATCGGATTGGTTACTCTTCTCCTTCTTCGTTGTCGAAAGTGTTCAAGCAATTTTATGGCATTTCACCTTTAGAGTATAGAAACAATAAAAACTTTGTAATTATGAAACCAGCGATTATCAGGCCAGACCTGGAACTAAAAAGAGAGATCAGAAACGTTTCCGAACGGAATGTGATTTATATCCGTCTCACCGGCGATTACAAACTGAATGATTACGGTGGCACCTGGGGCCGTTTATTCCAATTCATCAAAGAACAACAGTTGCCGATGGGAGATTTCAGCCCGCTTTGCATCTATCACGATGATCCGAAAGTGACACCGGCAGAAAAACTGCGTACAGACGTATGTATGGTAATGCCTGTAAAGGTAACCCCAAAAAGTGATGTCGGATTTAAGGTGATCCCGGCCGGACGTTATGCTATCTTCTTGTATAAAGGTCCGTATGACAATTTGCAAGCTGTGTATGATACGATTTACGGAAAGTGTCTGCCCGAAATGGAATGTACGCTGCGTGATGAAGCCAGCGCGGAACGTTATCTGAACAATCCATGCGACACTGCTCCCGAAGAGTTGTTGACGGAAATTTATATTCCGGTAGAATAATGCGGACAGACAAATGGCGGAATAAAGAGAATGAATAAAGATGTGATTTAACGTCTGACTTTTTTTGGGGGATAGTGCAAAACCCTGATAAGTCTATCTTTTAGACGCGGATGACACGGATTTAGCAGATTTATAATCTTCTTATCCGTGTCATTTTGCGTTATCCGCATCTAAAAGCATATTATGCTATAACAGGCTGCCTTCCTCTCTCCTACCTGTTATTTTTCAGCATAAATGCCAATCCGGTTTCCTTCACTATCAGTGAATACGGCAAACCATCCTTTGCCGTCCGCCTCGATCTTTGTTCTGGGAATGACTACTTTCCCTCCTTTCAGAAGTACTTTTTCCAAGGTCTGTTCTATATCCTCACAGTTGAAATGGATAAGCACTCCATGCGTTGAAGGAAGAAAGTCGAAATTTGAAGCATAAGAGATAGCACCAACGGTTTCACCTTCTTCTGTGAAACAAGCCATTTTTTCTGTTTCACATTCAAAAGTCGGAAGTTGCATACCCAATACTGTTTCGTAAAAATCGACAGCCCGATGGAAATCGGAAGCAGGAATCTCAAAAAATGCAATTAGTTTTTTCATTTCGTTTCTTTTTTATCGTTACTACTAAGCCTTTGCAAAGACACTGCAAAAGTAGGGCAACACGAGGAAGCCTGATAGGAAAAAAGGGACATCTTTAAAGTTCGGAAAAATAATCGGAATAAGGAGCGCAGACAGAAAGATACTCTGCAGGGGTGTAACCGGAAAAGAGTTTGAATTCCTTTATCATGTGAGACTGATCGGAGAAGCCACATTCGTAAGCTACTTGTACAAAAGGGATAGTGGCATCCTGCTGCAACATTGACAATGCCCGCTGCATACGGACAATGCGAATAAATTCTTTGGGAGTAGTGCCGACATAATCGGCAAAGATACGTCCAAACTGCTTACTGCTCAAACAGGCCGTTTCCGACAGATGAGCAATGTTGATTTGTGGCTGGAGGTTTATTTCATGAAACACAGCAGACATCCGCTTGAGGTTATACTCCGGAAGGGTGTATAAACGACGAAGGAAAAACTGCTCTATCAAACGAATAGAAACGGCATTATCAGAAGTGTCAGTGACCTGTTTCACCAAATCCGACAGTTCTACATCTTCCATCGCATCGGTATCTACATTTTGTCCGTGAAACAGATGGCTGGGAATATGAAACAATGCTTTGACTGCATAAGGCTGGAAAACAACAGTAATCATTTCTATCCTACCCGTCGACTGTACATCCGAGAAGCCGACCGATTGTCCGGAAATAAAGGATTGAGGTTGTAGTTCCGACTCGCCCGACAAAAGGAGTTGTTTCCCTTTATGAAATACCAGTTGCATACAGCCAATGGGCAGAGTCCGTTCGGAAACCGGAGTCACTGAATCGTCTTGCAATATCCAGTAATGCCGTATATAAGGAGCAAGCGCCAAACAGGGTTTTATGAGTTGAAATGATTGCATAGAGCAAAGATATTATTTCTTAATTCAAATGCAAAAGTAAAGCTCCTGTTTAAAGAGGTATAGTAAAAAAAGGACTTTTTATAAATTAGGGAGTCGTCCTATTAAGAACAGATATGCCGGAATGATAAACAGATAAGGATTTAAGGCAGGATCCTTATTTGAGAATAAGGTACAATTGAAAAGACGGCAAACCTTTTCTTAAAAAAAAACATCCTCTGTTTGAAAGAGCATGATTGTAGCTCACATTCAAACAGAGGAAGATTCTTTAGATAACGGAAAGTCCGTATTCGTAGGCCTCCGATATCGCATTATAGTCCTCGTCGGAATAGCTACCTTTATCTCTGGCTTTCTGCATATCTTTCATAAATGATTCTACGGAAGTCAGGAAGCTATAATAATTCTTCTGTTCTTCATCATAACCTGTGACAGCAGGAAGTTTCTTTGCAGCTTCGAGTTCTTTCTTCAGTTCGGCCATCTTCATATCAATACGCATACCATCCAGCGCATGTTTGCGTGAATAGAGATTCATGATGCTTTGCACGGTGCCGGACATCTTACGCATGGCCATGATTTGATCTTTCAACGGTTCATCGGCAAGCAGTTCTTTTTCAGCTTGTTCTGTCAGAGGGCTTAGAATATCAAAGATCACTTGTTTATATTCCGACATTTCTACACTAAGCCGATAGTTCTCGTCGAGGAGCTTGCCGATCTTTGCAGTCTCTTTTGCCTGCTTGTAAGAGAGGAATTTATTAAAATTATCATAGAATTGCGTCCTTGCACTGAAAAGTCCTCGATAACTCTGCTTCAGATTCTGACGGACTTCTATATTAAAATAATCTCCCGGATCCATCAATTCCGCTGTATCTCTGGCAGATACTTCAGGTGGTGCAATCGGAGATACTTCAGGAACTTTTCCTGTCTGTTCCATATATCCCAAAACTGCATTTATGTCTTTCGCATTGGCTACATGCCTCAACACGATAAGCGATGTATGATAATAGTTTATCACCTTACTGGCATTGTCCAATTCCTCCGAAGCGACAGAGGACGCAGCCTGTTTCTTGTTTCCTCCCGAACAAGAAACCAACAAGAGAGCACCTACAAGTGCTCCGAAAAATAAAATATTCTTCTTCATAATGGTTCGTTTATTAAGTCTTTCGTACTATAACAATAAAAATCGTTTTTTGTTATAGACAAACAATGCATATTCGAGAAGTGTAGTGGAGAAATTTAAAATGCTGCTAACGATGATTAAGGAATAAGCAACCAACGTGTATAAAAACAAAAAATGGCTACTCATCACGAGCAACCAATCTTTTGTTAACCTTAAATCTAATACTTATGAAAAAAACACAGTACAAAGGTACCATATTTCAGATAAATAGCAAATTTCAGCGCCTAAACAGACGATATTGTAACAGGGTTTAATACTCCGAGAATCGCATTAACATTTCAGACTTCATCCGTTAACATTTAACATATTCATTCACATAAGTTGCTCCCCGGATAAGTAAGAATAGAAAAAAAGGCTAATCATGGAAACGACATTGTTTTTTTTCGTAACTTTGAACTATGATAATCAGTGCCAGCCGCCGGACAGATATTCCGGCATTCTATTCTCAATGGTTTTTCAACCGGATAAAAGAAGGATATGTATTAGTGCCCAATCCTTATCATCCGAAAATGATTAGCAGGATTTCCTTATCTCCTGCTGTGGTTGATTGTTTCGTATTCTGGACCAAGAACCCGGCCCCGATGCTTAACCAGCTGGATAAATTACAGGATTACAACTATTACTTCCAATTTACACTCAACCCTTACGGAGAAAAATTGGAGAATCGTTTGCCATCTATCGATAAACGAATTGATACCTTTAAAAAGCTGGCAGACAAAATTGGCAGAGAAAAAATGATTTGGAGATATGATCCGATACTGACGAATGAGGAATACAACGTTTCTTTCCACCAGGAAGCATTCGCCCGGATTGCCCATGAACTCAAAGACCATACCTCGAAATGTATGTTGGGATTTATAGATCATTACCCCCATATCCGAAACTCGATACAACCATTCAACATCAATCCGCTGACCAAAGAGGAAATAGAAGAAATGGCCGTCTCCTTTAAAAAGACAATAGATATTTATCCCGGTATACAGCTGGACACTTGTACCGTCAAGGTAGATTTAAGACATTTGGGTATTCCCAGCGGCTTGTGCATTGATAAAGGGCTGATTGAAAAGATCACCGGTTATCCTATCCTTGCTCAAAAGGATAAAAACCAGCGTAATATCTGCAACTGTATCGAAAGTATTGATATCGGGACTTATGAAAGTTGTCTGAACGGATGTGTTTATTGCTATGCCATCAAAGGTAATTATAATACAGCAGCATATAATATGAAGAAACATGATAAAAACTCGCCGTTGCTCATCGGTCATTTATCCGAAGATGATATAGTAAAGGAACGGGAGATGAAGAGTCTGCGGGATAACCAATATTCGTTGTTTTAGTCTTCCTGATCCGTATCTGACTTACAGGCATAAAAAAAGGCTATCTATCCCAGACAGCCAATCTTTTGTTAACCTTAAATCTAATACTATGAAAAACACAGTACAAAGATACGGACTTTTCGGTTATCTCCAAATTTTCGGCCCAATGCAGCGTATCTTATAACATGGTTTAATAGAATCTGAACCGTATTAACAAATAAGCGGTTAAGCATTAACATTTAACAGTTTTCTTAAATAATCAGGGCATAAAACCGGAGGAGATGCAAATGTTTTCCAATCGGACACCTTATCTTATTAAAGAGCGTTTATGAGGTCTAACAAATTCCTCTGCCAGCTGTTTCTAATAGAAGGTAACTATCAAATTCCCAATATATGAACAGATTCGAAAATAAAGTAGTTGTCATCACCGGTGCTGCCGGTGGTATCGGCGAAGCAACCACACGCCGCATTGTCTCCGAAGGGGGCAAAGTAGTCATCGCTGACCATTCTGAAAAAAAGGCGGAACAGCTTGCCAACGAACTTACTCATGCAGGGGCCGACGTGCGCCATGTCTATTTCTCCGCCACCGAACTCCAGAGTTGCAAAGAGCTGATTGATTTTTCTATGAATGAATATCAACGAATAGATGTACTGATTAATAATGTAGGAGGAACCGATCCCAAACGTGACCTTAACATCGAGAAGCTGGATATCAATTACTTTGACGAGGCATTCCACCTGAATCTCTGCTGTACCATGTACCTTTCTCAACAGGTCATCCCTATCATGACTACCAATGGCGGCGGAAACATTGTCAACGTAGCTTCCATAAGCGGACTTACTGCTGATGCTAACGGTACATTATATGGTGCCAGCAAAGCGGGCGTCATCAACCTGACGAAATACATCGCTACCCAAATGGGAAAGAAAAATATCCGCTGCAATGCCGTAGCCCCGGGATTGGTACTTACCCCCGCGGCATTGGATAACCTGAATGAAGATGTACGCAACATCTTCCTCGGCCAATGTGCCACTCCTTATTTAGGAGAACCGGAAGACGTCGCAGCTGCCATCGCTTTTCTGGCTTCGAACGATGCAAGGTACATCACGGGACAAACAATCGTCGTAGATGGTGGCCTGACTGCTCATAACCCGACAGTAGCGTTATCATAGAACATAACTTTAATACAATGAATAAAATGACAATAATGGGAATATGGCTTCTTTCGCTATTTATCAATAGCGGATGCAACCGGGAATTAGTAGAATAGACAGTAATGATCTTAAAATATCTATCGAAAAGGGGGAAGAGTGGATGCATGATTTTCCATTGTTTCTGGGTTTCACAATGACTTTACCCATGCATTCATTTCGTTAATAGCTTCTAGTGAAGACGGAAGCTCCTGCTTAGTCTGCAAAGCATCAGGACGAAGATCGACGCGCACATACCCCCAGCCGTCTTCGTCGATTTGCAGATAGCCACACTTCCTGTACTCTTCCAGGCAACTGTCAGAGCATCCTCCGTAAAAGTCACATTGAAGTTCATCTTCCGACGTTTTTTTATTGGCAATGAATGAACTTTCACCCACCCAGACAAAATCGTCCAAATCAACCTCAAAATAATCCCCTCCTCCCCGATTGAGTGCGGCAACTTCCGCCAAACGTCCTTCGGGAAGCATCTTGTAAACGCGGACATAACATTCTTCCTTATACGGATTTTCATCTACAACAAGGAAAAGACCGGATTTTCCACAGAATAAAGGAGTATCTATACTACGATATTCGTAAACTTCTCCTGTAACATCACTCATCACAAAATAACCCCAGCTCTCAAACCCTGAATAGTGAAAAAAATGCAGACCGTAATCAGACTGATACCCATCATAGTACCATTTTATAAATCCATCTTCATCTTCTTTCGCCGGAGAATTCAGCAGTGCGAGTTCCCCCTTTTTCCAGCGCACGGACAGTTTATTTTGATTGTCTGTATAACGCCCTTTACCAGAATCAAGCTGTTTATTACAACTATCCGCCTTCATATTCGTATATTCAGCAAATTCAAGTTTTTTCACGTCTGCCCCTGTATTGCTATACATACGCAAGGAAATCATTCTTCCACTATGATAGTCATACATACTCTTTGCAATCCGGTTGCCTTCTTCAGAATAAATTTCAGTCATGACACCCGGCACGCCTTTCTCCGAGTACGGATAACTCTCGAAACGACGTAGCCGCCCGCCAGAATAATTCCTTATATCCAGCCGCTTTTGAGTTCCGACCGTCACAATGCTTCGTTTTACAGAATCACACTTATCATCCATGAAGTATATCGGCTCATCGGAATCCTTTTCAAAATATTTTCGTTTCAGAAGATACTTTTTGCCGTTCTCCAATGCATAAATTTCTTGAATGTAATAAAAGGGAGTCCCTTCTGATGCCTGATATTTATACTCATACCAGTCGGGAGCCTCCGCTACCCCGTCAGGGTCATTATAAGCGTATTCCGAATGGCTATAATACCAACATTCGGTCGGTAACACTTCCTGATCGTCAATATAATGATTAACCTGCCATAGATGTCCGTTGGCATGCCATCTCATTTCCTCTCCGTTTAGCTTCCCATCTTTATAGTGTTCAAACCAGTCCGGCTTTCCATCATAATACCATCTCTGACGTACTCCATTAAGTTTACCTCGTGTAGCCTGGTAAAAGATATGGGGATATCCGTTGGAATAATAAGATTGATAAAGTTCACAAATACTGTCAAGAGTGATTATACGACTTGTCATACAATGGGAAGAGATACTGTAATGACGCACCGTATCGTTCTTTATTCCGTCTTTATAAACAACTACCGAATAATAGGGTTCCGACACAAAAGAATCAGTCGAGCGAAAATAAAAGTGCTTATAAGCACCGTTCATCAATGAGTCCTTGTAAAAACAACGTTCCACGCCATCTACTTGTTTCCGGCAAATACTGTCGGAGTCATAGACCTTCAAAGAAGATGCTTCCGGTTCTTTTAGCAATGATTCGGAAAGCGTATCAGGAATAATCCAATCACTTCCTTTATAAAAATCCATAGAGAAAGCTTCGGAAATAGCAGTAGTTTTTTCGCTTAAAGCGTTTTCCTGTGTTTCCTGATTCGTGGAAGAAGATTGCGAAGTTCCTCCGGTTTTTCCGCCACATGATAACAACAGTAATACGCAGCTATATACCAAAGCGTTTTTCATACCAAATATCTTTTATTTAATACATAATTACGGCAAAATTAATGATAATATCAGATAATCAGGTATAAATCGATCCCAAAAATGGAATAATTATCTGTCAGCAGGCTATTATTTCGTTCAACAAATACTAACTTTACAACGTTATTAATAGAAAAGAACGAACGTCATGATTGTTAAAACACTACTAGATACAGACCTCTATAAGTTTACCACCTCGTACGCTTATATCAAACTGTTCCCCTATGCAATGGGTACTTTTAGTTTCAATGACCGGAACGAAACAAAGTATACCGAAGCTTTTCTGGAAACACTCAAGGCAGAGATCAAGAATCTTAGTCAGTTGAGATTCACGGAAGAGGAGTTGGAATACATGACGAAGAATTGCAGATTTCTCCCGAGAGTCTACTGGGAGTGGTTGTCTTCTTTTCGTTTCGACCCGAATAAGATTGATATTCATCTGGATGAAGCCTGTCATCTCCACATCGAAGTGACTGACTTGCTTTATAAAGTGACTTTATATGAAGTGCCTTTGCTCGCTATTGTTTCTGAAATCAAAAACCGGTTCTTCGGCCATGTAGCAGATATGAACGGGATTCTTTGCAAACTGTCGGAGAAAATAGAGTTATCGAACCAACATCAGCTCCGCTTTTCAGAATTTGGTACACGGAGAAGATTCTCTATTGATGTGCAGGAAACTGTTATCAAAAGACTGAACGAGACAGCGCAATATTGCACCGGGACTTCCAACTGCAACTTCGCAATGAAATATGGAATGAAAATGATGGGGACTCACCCTCACGAATGGTTTATGTTTCATGGAGCACAGTTCGGATATAAACATGCCAATTATATGGCACTCGAAAACTGGGTGAATGTTTATGACGGTGATTTGGGTATCGCACTTTCCGATACCTATACTTCCGGCATCTTCCTTAGTAACCTTAGCCGTAAACAAGCTAAACTTTTCGACGGTGTGCGCTGCGATTCCGGTAATGAATTTGAGTTTATCGACCGACTGGTTGCCCGCTACAAAGAGTTGGGAATCGACGCGACAACCAAAACCATCGTATTCAGCAATGCCCTCGACTTTACAAAAGCATTAGACATTCAAGAATACTGCAAAAACAAAATCCGCTGCTCTTTCGGAATCGGCACCAATCTCACCAACGATACCGGGTTCGAACCTTCGAACATCGTGATGAAACTGACGCAATGCAAGATGAATGTCAATCAGGAGTGGAGGGAATGTATCAAACTGTCGGATGATGAAGGAAAACATACCGGCAGTCTTGAAGAAGTGCAGGCATGCCTGCATGAGTTGAGGTTGAACTAAATTATAACAATGTGGCACATATTTTCCGTAAGTTCTCCAAATGCGCTATAACATTCTTATCTTTTCGGGCAATCTGCATATTATATCTTGTCTGCATATTCATCAGCATTTCCGCATTTATATTGGTAGCAGCTTCAATCAATAAGGCAAAATCCGTAGATACAGGACGACGCCCATTCAATATATCATTCAACATCGTATAAGACACGCCTACCACTTCCGCAAATCGTTTCTGCGATATACCACGAGATTGTAATTCTTCTTTTATAATCTCTCCCGGATGCACCGGAATAAAAGAATACCCTAAGTTAGACATACTATTCTTATTTATAATGATTTGTTATGTCAATAATAGAACAAATAGTTATGATTGGTTCAGAGTCCGTAGTCGATATTTTAAATTCCAGTCGATATTGTTTATCAATCCGAATAGAGGAAATATCTTTTTTACTCCCTGTCAATACTTCATAATTCAACGAATTTAAAGGATAAAGCGCTTCTACATTCAATGCTTCAGCCAAAGTGACAATTCGCTTCACATAATTCCTTATTACTTGAGGTTGAAAACGATGCTTCTTATCGTTACATTTACCTTCATAATAAAGTTCTGAAAGATACTCCTTTTCAAACTCAATAACCATTTCTCTAATTATTACGACAGTACAAAGATAGTAGTTTTTCCAAGAATACACTAAAAAAGTGGATATAATGATAGCAGTTCTATCAAACTTAGTTAAAACCAAGAAGTATTAGATAAAAACTGCTATCACCTTATTAAAATAACTGTATCCAAGCAGCACAGTATACATGTGCTTTCTTTATACTATCTGTGACAAAAGTGACAAAATCCATATCCGTGGAGTTAGATTAAAATCTTTTTCAGAATTTGAATCCTTTCACTGCTTTTTCCAATCTTTCCAAAGGTAATTCGCCGGATTGCCGCCAAAGCTGTTGCCCTTTTCTAAAAAGAATAAAGGTAGGAGTCGACTCCACCGTATAAAAATCAGTAAGGGCAGGCTCTTGGTCGATGTCCACTTCCACCACTTCCAATGTTCCTACCATCAGTTTCTTGAACTCTTCAACAACCGGTTTCATGCGCTGGCAGTGAGGACACCACGTTGCGTAAAACTCTGCCATTACCCAATCACCGTTAGCCAGCTTCTCCTGGTTTCTTTCTTCACTAGCTATTTTCTTTTCTTTCATAATGAATATCTCCTTTTAATTAATAACTATCAACCTAACAATATCAGGAGAAAGATGGTTTAGAAAAGAAGCAAGGTTACACACAAATTAAAGAATCAAACCCGTTTGTATTTACCCGACCAGCAATTAATATCCAGGCAAATAATCTCCGTACGGCGAAAAGACTTCTCCGCATCATACTTTGCTCCTATCACTTTATCTTCCGAACTAAGGACAAGCATTGCACAAAATTGAAACTTTCGTGCAAAAAAGGAACATCCTATTCAATATTTATTTATCTTTGCCCCCCAAAATGGTTCAGAATCCGTATCCAACGGACGATGATTAATAGGGAACCGGGTGTAAATCCCGGACAGTCCCGCTGCTGTGAAACTCTGTTCAATGTCTTATAATTGAACTAATTTAACGCCACTGATGTTATTCGGGAAGGCAAATAAGACAAGAGTCAGTCAGAAGACCTGCCATTTTGTGTAAGACGCCCCTCTCCTCGTGGATTAGGAGAAAGAGTATCACTTGTTAAGCCCCAAATCAAAAAAATACTGTTTTTCGTCGGGTGGAGTATGTCCATTAGACGGGAAGACATTAATAAGTATGTACTTAATTGAAAAAAGTATGATAAAAAAAATCTTAGTAGCCAATCGCGGTGAAATTGCCGTAAGGGTGATGCGTTCCTGCCGGGAAATGGAGATAACGAGTATCGCTATCTTCTCCGAAGCAGACCGGACCGCGAAGCACGTGCTTTATGCAGACGAAGCTTATTGCGTAGGGCCGGCAGCATCCAAAGAGAGTTATCTGAATATAGAAAAAATCATCGAAGTGGCAAAAGCAGCTCATGCAGACGCCATTCATCCGGGTTACGGCTTCTTGTCCGAGAATGCCACCTTCGCCCGTCGATGTCAGGAAGAAGGAATCATCTTTATCGGACCCAATCCGGAAACAATGGAAGCTATGGGAGATAAAATTGCTGCCCGTATCAAAATGATTGAGGCGGGAGTACCCGTAGTTCCCGGCACACAAGACAACCTGAAAAGCGTGGAAGAAGCCATAGAGCTTTGCAATAAAATCGGCTATCCGGTGATGCTGAAGGCCTCTATGGGCGGTGGTGGAAAAGGTATGCGCCTCATCCACAGTGCCGAAGAAGTGGAAGAAGCTTATACCACTGCCAAGAGCGAATCATTGTCTTCCTTTGGCGACGACACGGTTTACCTGGAGAAGTTCGTTGAAGAGCCTCATCACATCGAGTTCCAGATTCTTGGTGACAAGCATGGAAACGTCATTCATCTGTGCGAACGCGAATGTTCCGTGCAACGCCGTAACCAGAAAATCGTGGAAGAGACTCCTTCGGTTTTCGTCACTCCCGAACTGCGAAAAGACATGGGTGAAAAAGCGGTAGCGGCGGCTAAAGCTGTGAACTACATCGGTGCGGGTACTATCGAATTCCTTGTTGATAAACACCGCAACTATTATTTCCTTGAGATGAACACCCGCTTGCAGGTGGAACATCCAATTACGGAAGAAGTGATCGGAGTAGATTTGGTGAAAGAGCAAATTAAAGTTGCCGACGGACAAGTGCTTCAACTGAAACAAGAGAATATCCAGCAACGCGGGCACGCTATCGAATGTCGTATCTGTGCCGAAGACACTGAAATGAATTTCATGCCAAGTCCGGGTATCATCAAACAGATTACAGAGCCGAACAGTATCGGTGTGCGTATTGACAGTTATGTATACGAAGGATATGAAATTCCGATCTACTATGACCCGATGATCGGTAAACTGATTGTATGGGCTACCAATCGCGAATATGCGATTGAGCGGATGCGTCGTGTTCTCCACGAATATAAATTGACCGGAGTGAAAAACAACATCAGTTATCTGCGTGCCATCATGGATACTCCTGATTTTGTAGAAGGTCATTATGACACAGGATTCATCGCCAAGAACAGCGAGTTTCTGCAACAACGGATTACGCGCACCAGCGAATATTCCGAAAATATTGCCCTGATCGCTGCTTATATAGACTATTTGATGAATCTCGAAGAGAACAACAGCGGTATGGCTGCCGACAACCGCCCCATCAGCAAGTGGAAAGAGTTCGGATTGCATAAGGGTGTGTTGAGAATCTAAATTTTAACAAAGAGAATTCAATTATGGAAATTCATATAGGAAACCGTGTGGCCGAAGTAGAACTGGTCAGCAAGGAAGATAACAAGGTAGTGCTCACCATTGATGGAAAAACGTTTGAAGCAGACGTAGTGATGGCAGAAAACGGTACTTGCAACATATTGATGGACGGACGCAGTTCGAACGCACAGCTGATTCGCCGTGATAACGGAAAAAGCTATAAAGTGAATACGCATTATAGCAGTTTCAATGTAGAAATAGTGGACAGCCAAGCAAAATATCTGCGTATGCGCAAGAAAGGGGAAGAAGAACAGAATGACTGTATCATTTCTCCGATGCCGGGCAAAGTAGTGAAAATACCTGTTGCAGTCGGCCAGGAAATGAAGGCGGGAGACACCGCTATCGTTATCGAAGCCATGAAGATGCAGAGTAACTACAAAGTGACTTCAGACTGCCGCATTAAAGAAATTCTGGTTCAGGAAGGTGATAACATAACCGGCGACCAGACATTAATAACATTAGAACCGATTGCATAATATAAGAACGGATTGCATTATGGAAGAAATGAATAAAGCATACGCCACGTTCGAGGAACGTGACCGCATCGCTTCTCTTGGTGGAGGCGTTGATAAAATAGAGAAGCAACACGAAAGCGGTAAAATGACTGCTCGCGAACGTATTGAGATGTTGCTCGATAAAGGTACTTTCGTTGAACTAGACAAGTTGATGGTTCACCGTTGTACGAACTATGGCATGGATAAAAACAAAATTCCGGGAGACGGCATTGTTTCAGGTTACGGAAAGGTAGACGGTCGCCAGGTATTTGTTTACGCTTATGACTTTACCGTATATGGCGGCTCACTGTCTGCTTCCAATGCCAAAAAGATTGTGAAAGTACAACAACTTGCGTTGAAGAACGGTGCCCCGATTATCGCTCTGAATGATTCGGGTGGCGCACGTATTCAGGAAGGTATCGAAAGCCTTTCCGGTTATGCGGATATTTTCTATCAGAACACAATGGCCAGCGGTGTGATTCCACAGATTTCGGCCATCCTAGGTCCTTGTGCCGGAGGCGCTTGCTACTCTCCTGCCCTTACCGATTTCATCTTTATGGTGAAAGAAAAAAGTCACATGTTCGTGACTGGTCCGGATGTAGTAAAAACCGTGATTCATGAAGAAGTAAGCAAAGAAGAGCTGGGTGGCGCAATGACACATAGCAGCAAGAGCGGTGTGACGCATTTTATGTGCAACTCCGAAGAAGAACTGTTGATGAGTATCCGCGAACTGTTGTCTTTCTTACCGCAGAATAATATGGATGAAGCCAGGAAACAACCTTGCGCCGACGAAACCAACCGCGAAGACGCTTCTCTGGATACAATCGTTCCGGCAGATCCGAACGTACCGTATGATATGAAAGACATTATCGAACGCGTGATAGACAACGGTTATTTCTTCGAAGTCATGCCGAACTTTGCAAAGAATATCATCATCGGCTTTGCCCGCATGGCAGGTCGTTCGGTAGGTATCGTAGCCAATCAGCCGGCTTATCTTGCCGGCGTTCTTGACATCGACGCCAGCGACAAAGCAAGTCGTTTTATCCGTTTTTGCGACTGTTTCAATATTCCGTTGATTACATTCGAAGATGTTCCGGGATTCCTTCCGGGATATACGCAGGAAAACAACGGTATCATCCGTCACGGCGCAAAAATAGTTTATGCGTTCGCAGAAGCTACTGTTCCCAAACTGACTGTTATTACCCGCAAAGCTTACGGCGGCGCTTATATCGTAATGAACTCCAAGCAAACCGGAGCTGACGTGAACTTCGCATATCCCAGCGCAGAAATTGCAGTGATGGGTGCAGACGGTGCCATCAATATCCTGTTCCGCAAAGCTGACGAAGCAACAAAGGCTAAGGAACTGGAAGCCTACAAAGAAAAGTTTGCTACTCCGTATCAGGCTGCCGAACTGGGATATATTGACGAAATCATTTATCCGAGACAGACTCGCAAACGTCTGATTCAGGCACTAGAAATGACGGAAAACAAGATGCAGACAAATCCGCCCAAGAAGCACGGTAATATGCCTTTATAACAACTAGATAAGGTGTGCATAAAGCACCCTCCCATCAAGACGGGCTTACATAGATTCTACGATATACTTTAGAATCTTTGTAAGCCCTCTTTTTATGAGTAAGTCTTTTTATATACACAAAAAAACGGCACCTCGATTCACATCGCAGCACCGTCACAACACAAACACAAAATAAAACACGACAAAACTACTATGCAATCTTCCTGTCATGCCGGGGAGGCATACCTTGCTTGACTTATCTATATTCGCATACACACAAGAAGCTTTATCAGGCGATTTGCACAATAAATAACATACACTTCCGGATTTTGTTCACAGGATTGATAAGATTTTATTCAATAATATGATAAGAAAATGAAATAACGTGCTTTTAATGAATTCAAGAGAAACGAAAAAAAACGGCACCCCGATTCACATCGCAGCACCGTCACAACACAAACACAAAATAAAACA
The DNA here is from genome assembly GCF_015667765.1 of Bacteroides sp. 1001302B_160321_D4. Taxonomy (NCBI): domain Bacteria; kingdom Pseudomonadati; phylum Bacteroidota; class Bacteroidia; order Bacteroidales; family Bacteroidaceae; genus Bacteroides; species Bacteroides sp. 1001302B_160321_D4. Next base: position 17,379 of record NZ_JADPLO010000014.1, read on the forward strand.
CGACAAAACTACTATGCAATCTTCCTGTTATGCCGGGGAGGCATATTCACTAGCCCATATATATTCGCATACCTACAAGTAGCCATCAGGCGATTTGCATATATAAAACATTCAGATTTTTATTTTGTTCACGAAAAGAGAAGCAAAAATGTTATTTCTTCTCTTTGTAATCTTTCAGGAAGCCTTCCATCAGCCATTTTGCGAGTGCCTGACGATTGGAATTTATCACCAACCGACGCTGATCGAACGTATTCTGGATATTGCCCAACTCCACAAAAACGGAAGCGGGAGTGGTATGGGAAAGCACGTATAAGTTGCGCCCGCTCACTGTGCCGGAAAAACCCCGATTAGGCTGGTGCTTATCATATTTTGACTCAAACGTATCTTTCATATTATTCGCCAATCGTTTGCTGTCTCCTTTTTTATTCGAATAATAGAAAAAGACATCCGTTTGTTTTCCCTTACTACGACTATCGATATGAATAAAAATCGCCCTGCAATAAGAGTGATTCTTACGGTCTTTCCGGTAAAGGGCGTTTATTTTATCACAACGTTGCTGAAGGCGTTGCACTTGATTTAAAGGAATTGCATCCCCCATACAAGTCTCACGTTTACTGTTCGACAGATACGAATCATCCCGAATACCATCTTTGGCATCTTGAATGATGATATGCACTTCGGCTCCTTCCTGCATCAGGTTACGTGCCAGACGGAGTGCAATATCATAAGCGTATTCATCTTCATGCAGTTCGTATCTACCCACTTTTCCAATAGCTCCCGGATCGGGACCTCCGTGTCCGCTGACCACATAGAAACAAGCACCGGCAAGACGGTTGGAAGTGACTTTCACATTAGCCAGTTGCTTTCCAAACAGAGGTTCGTTGATGGTGGTTCCTATTTTTGTCGATTTAGCTTTTGAAGATGCTTGCTTTGTCCCGGCGCCTTCGGAAGTTGTGTTCTTGGCACCCGTGTTTTTGGCAGGAGTAGTCTTGGCAGAAGTAGTTGTCGATTTCTTTACCGGAGGAATAACATAAGTCACGCCTACTTTAAGCACATTATTCTTTCCCAGCTTCTGCTTATTCAACTCTATAAAATCGTCGTAATACTTCTTCGGAGAACGGTTGTGCCTCAACAGAAAAGAAGAGATGCCCTCACCTGCCTTCGGAGTTGCCTTCTGCTGCGCCCAAAGAGTTGTGCCCGAAAAAAGAAAAGCTAAGAATAAAAGAATATAGAGTTTATTTTTCATAACTACATTAACTATCTCCTTCGCAAGAGTTATCATTTCACTCATAAACAGGGCAAAAATACAATTATTTTCCCTACTTTTGCAGCATTAAAACATTTTTTGAAATAAAACATTAAAACCCGATAACATTATGGCAAAACAATTCAAACCGGAAACCCTGTGTGTACAGGCTGGATGGACGCCTAAAAAAGGCGAACCACGCGTATTGCCCATCTATCAAAGTACAACTTTCAAATACGATACCAGCGAGCAAATGGCCCGCCTGTTCGATTTGGAAGACAGTGGTTACTTTTATACCCGCCTGCAAAATCCAACGAATGACGCCGTTGCCGCCAAAATCGCCGCTCTTGAAGGTGGTGTAGCCGCTATGCTGACTTCCAGCGGTCAGGCTGCCAACTTCTATGCCATTTTTAATATCTGCCAGGCAGGAGATCACTTCGTTTGTTCTTCCGCTATTTATGGAGGTACGTTCAACCTGTTCGGAGTGACGATGAAGAAACTAGGCATCGATGTGACTTTCGTAAATCCGGATGCCAGCGAAGAAGAAATTTCTGCTGCTTTCAAACCGAATACAAAGGCTTTGTTTGGCGAAACAATTTCCAATCCTTCTTTGGAAGTACTGGATATTGAAAAGTTCGCACGTATCGCACACAGTCACGGGGTCCCCTTGATTGTTGACAACACCTTCCCTACTCCTATCAACTGTCGCCCGTTTGAATGGGGAGCTGACATCGTAGTTCATTCTACTACCAAATATATGGACGGACACGCTACAAGCGTAGGTGGCTGTATCGTAGATAGCGGTAATTTTGACTGGGATGCTCACGCAGAAAAATTCCCGGGACTTTGTACGCCGGACGAGTCTTACCACGGGCTGACTTACACGAAAGCATTTGGCAAAGGTGCCTATATCACCAAAGCAACCGCGCAACTGATGCGTGACCTCGGCAGCATCCAAAGCCCGCAAAACTCTTTCTTATTGAATCTGGGACTTGAGACACTGCACCTGCGTATGCCTCAACACTGCCGTAACGCACAGAAAGTGGCCGAATATCTTTCTAAAAATGAGAAAGTAGCTTGGGTAAACTACTGTGGTCTGCCGGACAACAAATATTACAGCCTGGCACAGAAATATATGCCGAACGGTTCTTGCGGAGTCATCTCCTTTGGTCTGAAAGGCGGACGTGATGTGTCTATCAAGTTTATGGATTCACTGGAATTCATCGCTATCGTTACTCACGTAGCCGATGCACGCAGTTGCGTGCTCCATCCGGCAAGCCATACTCACCGCCAGTTGACGGATGAGCAACTGATGGAAGCCGGTGTACGTCCGGACCTGATCCGCCTATCGGTAGGTATCGAAAATGCGGATGATATCATTGCTGATATCGAACAGGCTTTGAACGCATAACAATACCGTAAAGGTATCAAATACAAAGAGAAGGCACGGGAATGAAAGATTTTCCGTGCCTTTTTATTTACCACAAAAAGAAAGTTAATTTCGAAGAGAATCATTTCAAATGTGAACCGATAAATCCTTCCGGATGATTATAAATCCTCGGCAGACAAACTGGAAATCACTGTATCCACCCAATATACAACTGTTCTATCCGCTGGCAAAACTCCTTCCAGATAAGGTGAATCGGATACCTCCTCCAACCATGCCGTAGTAATCGGTCCTCTTTCTCTTGTAGAACTTTGAGTTCCTAAATACGGACTAAAATTAAAAAACGTGTGTTGTTGCTCTATATTATTTTTATCTATATATGTAAAGACAAAAGCCTTTTTCTGTTTTCCACCCAATGAAGCCCACTCTATCTGGTATGTTCCTTCAACAAGAATTTGCTCATCCTCTGTCTTATAAATGAATTTCCCTCCTGTTCCTTCTTCAGATAAATGATATACATCATCCGGCCGCAAAATACAGATATCTCCTTTATTTATAAAAGAATAAGAAGCCATTGCCACATTCACTTTTTCCTGCAACTCGCTTTCCGAATCCAATGACAACATATCTTCACTGGGTCTGGAAACCTGAAATTCAGGTTGGTCGACGCACATAAATGTCAATACGCCATAAGAAACAGTCACAGGCAGGGTGACATAATTACCATCCTTATCAGTAACGGTAACCGTTACTTTCCCTTTTTTACCATGCGAACTAAGCCATAATCGGTTGTCGATGACTGTTGCTGTCACAATTGTTTCATCGGAGCTTTGTGCAGAGTAGCCACCTTTTCCATTGGCTATCCCGATATTCTCCGCTTCCCATCCGTTAAGATACAAGACTGTAGAAGAAACAGTGTTTGTACAAGTTCCTGTTTCGTCAACCAGTTCGGAACCACTAAATAAGATAATCTCTGCATCATCTTGACAGGCTGATACACAAAAAGCCATAACAGAAAGAAGAAAGAAGCCTAATAAAGTTTTTGTTTTCATATTTTCAGTGGTATGGTTAAATCCCGGCATATGCCATTGTTTTGCAAAGATATAAAGTATTTGTAAAAAACACTATCTTTGTATGAAAAGTTACCAATAGTACAGATCCACTAGATTCTTCCATACAGTGTAAGTTATATGAGATATACAACAGAAGGTCATTGAAAAGGACGTTCCCGGGGGAAAAAGGGAATGGGAAATACGGGAACGTCCTCAAAACATAACAATACAGAAATATGGACTTTCACAAGGGCGCATTTCTGTCTCTCTTATGCAACATTCCCTTCTATAAAAATATGGAGGAAATATCTGGAGAGGATATTATTATGTGGGAAATTTAGTTTATAGTCTTAAAAGCAATCTGATTGCATCAAAGTGATGAACGATAGGCAGTCCGAATATATTCTCCTACTGCATTGTCATCATTGATTTCTATGTATTTTTTCAATAAATCCGCAAATCCGGATTTTATCTGTTCCGTTTGCTTGTTCTCGCAGGCTGTAGAATATTCATCAACAGCCATGAGAAAATCCTGCATTCGTTCATTCAGCATTGTTCCTCCTGTGCAAACCACATCGGAAATATAGGCTTGGATACTACCATTTTCTATGACAACAGGGAGGCGGTATTCCAGTCCCGATTTGTTGGCACGAATAGAAAGCACTTTTACTACGGGCGACACAATAGTCACCGTATCGGAAAAATCAAACTTTCCGTGGATTATTTCTGCACTATCTACCGGCTGCCCGCTCGAAACATCTTTCATATAAACCATTTTTCCTTCGAATTCGGGCAAAGGTGCACTGCCGTTAATCTCGTAACCTTTTATCTGATGCCCGGTGCAAGCCACTATCAGACATATTCCCGGAAGAAAAGATAAAAGTTTCACATATCTGTTCATTAAGCTCTTCATTCTTCTTTAAAAAAGAAAAGCCGTCCGCACTATCAGCAGAACGGCTTTCTCTTTTCATTCATACATTTGTATAATCATTCATCCTTAGAATCTGAATCCCAGTTTCACTACAGGCATTTCAAATATTTTGATATTGTGGTGACTGGCGTTATATTTATCAAATCCTTTCGGGCAAATCTGTATCAAGTCATAGCGGTAAGCCAGAGGGTGCATTTCGAAACCGAAAACAAAACCTTTGGCAATGCTATACTCAATACCTGCTACGGCAGCTACTTTGAAACCGTACATCTGACCGGCTTTACTTCCGGAAACATAGACCTGTGACGGAAGTTCTTCCGAGTCGTCACTATCCTTGTAGGTGTCTCCGGTGTATGGTTCGGTCGTTTCAATGCGTGCCATCTGGAAGCCGAGTGCGCCTCCGAGATATGGATGAATACGTTCGTTGCGAGTCTTGAAATAGTAGTTGGAACCGACAGATACATACCAGTTGTTAGTCATCTGCGCATTGATATAACTTTGCGCAGGGATAATCATGTCAGGTACACTGTTGTCTCCTTCTACATAGTCTTTCTTAGGAGTGAGGCTAACGTTCATGCTGAACTGGAAATTTACATCCCAATTGTCAGACACAAAATACTTACCTTCAATTCCGGCTATATTGACCAGACTATTATTATTCAGACTCCCGATGTTCAGATAGCGGTTCAGATCGCCGGAGTTATCCTTCCCTCCATTGGGAAGTCCGACTACTCCTCCGTCATTGGAGAACTTAGGAAGCAGATAAGAGGTGTTCTCGTTAAAGAACTTTCCGCTACCAAGCAGGACTGAAACCTGCCACTGTCCTTTCTTCGGGGCAAACGACGCATCATCACTGCTGCTGTAATGCTGCGCCATTGAAGGCGCAGCTGTCATACAGGTCAGCAAAAGTAATGTGCATAGTTTTTTTATCATCTTGTTACTTTTACGTAGTTAGGGAATTATTTCAAGAAGATAGCAAGAAGTGCTTTCAATTGAGCGCTTGCAGCATCATAGTCTGCCTTGGCAGCATCATATTCAGCCTGTTTTACTTTGATCTTTTCCTGGATACTTGCCAATGATTCAGTAATATAATCTGTATCAGTATAAGTACCTGCCGCTAATTTCTCTATATTTCTCTTAGCTTTAGCAACATCGGCCTTAGCGGCAGTGACATTTGCCAAAGCAATCATATGTTCTTGCTTAACCAAATTTTTGATAGCCTCCAAAGAACCTAAATCACCATTAGTAAAGTTATTATTCAAATAAACAGTGATTTCCGTTTCAATCTTACCTTTGATAATTTCATTATTGCCGTATTCTTTTTGTACTGTTGCAATATTATCATTTACTTCTTTAAAGACTTTATCATAAGCAGCCTGGGCTTCGTCGTTAGCTTTCTTAGCTTTATCTACAGCATCCGCCAAAGCAGTATTTGCTTTATCTTGAGCAGCCTGTTCTACAGCTTTTTGAGCAGTAAATGCTTCTTTCAAAGCTTTGTAAGTTTCTACCTGATCAATTATAGCTTGTAGACTAGCCGTTTCTGCTGTTGCCCAAATCATCTTACCAAGAGAACCATAATTACCATTCTTCAAAGCATCTACATGATTACCACCAGCCGCAGCTATTACTTCGTCCTTAGTTACCGGCAATCTTCTTGGATTATTAGCTGAATTGAAATTATCGCTAAATACAGCAGAAGAAGCAGATTTCCACTTTTCCAATGGAGTCTTTACATTAGAATCTTGCTCTACCTCCATTAATTTTCCAATATTTGCAGTAGATATTTCATTTGCAGTAGTAATGTCACCATCATTTCCCCAAACAATAATACCTAAGTCTATTCCAACAACCTTTTTAAAGTTATTAGCGTCTGCTATCAGCCAAGCAGAGATTTTTTTCGTATCACTTCCTTTTGTCGCAGTTGCCTTAGTAACTTGTGCTTCTTTAGCCAATGCATCCTTATAGTATGCAACTAAAGCCGTAGCTACAGCATCAATATTAGCTTCTTTTTTTCTATCTTCCGGTTTAAGTCCATTATATTTCTTTATTGCAGCATTAGCGGCTACCTCTGATTTCTCCAATTCTATTTTCAGACTTTCATCATAAGCTGCCATTGCATCTTCCCATGCTTTATAATCTTTAGCATAGTTCTCTTCAGCTTCTTTTTGTGCTGCAAGAGCTGTAGCCAATTGTGGTTTGGCCCATTCTATATTTTCCAAATCAACACCTTTAGTAGCCTTATCAATCAGCTTAACCCAACCATCAATCTGACTTTGTGCTTCAGTAATTTGTATACTTTTAGCATAGGCAAAAGTACCAGTAGAAGAATTATAACCAGCAACAGTTGTTCCACTAGGTATTACATCATTCAATCCTTTCTTTACACTTTCAGCCTCTACTTTCTTAGAATAAGCTGCAGCTGTTTTAGCTTTGTTCTTGTTAGAGTTCTGGTTATTTTTAGCAGTCTCCAACTTATTACTAGTAGCATCCAAGTCAGATATCAGTTTAGAATTAGCAACTTCCAACTTGCCTTTTTCAATATTATACTGTTGTTCCTTGACCTTTGCAGCAGCAATTTCTTCTTCCAGCTTCTTGACTTCTGCTTCCCAATCTGCAACAGTAGTATACTCATTATCCAAGATAGCTTTCAAGTTATCAGCATACTTCTGCGTCATTTCTAAAGCAAATTCTGCATTTTTCAATGCATTATCCAAAACCGCTTCTAAATTATTATCAGCTACTATATCAGAATAGTTAGCTAATTGCTCCTGAAGTTTTTTCAAGCTACCGGCTTTATAGCCATCCGCAGACTGGGTAGGATCTTCAGTAATAAGATAAACATAATACTTAGTCGTAGAAGAATTAGTCTCCGTGCTTTCATCCGGATTTGTAGTAGTAGTGGAATTCGCAACTTCCGATGACAGAATTCTTTTGATAACAGTTGTTGAATATCCATACATTGCCTTGTCCATTGCTTGTTTTGCATAGGCAACTTGCGCTTGTACACCATTCAAACGAGCTTGTTCTTCATCTGTCAACAAAACCTTGGAAGCTTCAATCTGTTCCATAGCTTGTTTGTAAGCTTCCTGTGCTTTAGCAGTGGCAGTTTCGGCAAGAAGCATTTTTTCCTTATACTGCTCAACAATCAATGCCTTTTCATTTTCCCACTTAGTTTTGTCAGCTTCCGCTTTTGCAATGGCAGCTTCCGCTTCTGCTTTTGCTTGTGCAGTAGCAGCTTCTTCCTTTTCAATCAGGAGTTGCTTCAACTGAATATCCAGTTCATGCAACTGCAAATCAATTTCTGCAGATTTATTCTGAAGTGCCAAACCTGCATTAACTAATTCTTGCTCTGCAACCTGTGCTTTTCTCAATTCAGCCTCTACAAGCTCAACTGCAGCTTGAGCTTTGATAAAATCAGACTTTGCTCCCCTAAGTTCTGCAATGCCTTCCGGTTCATCGGTATCAATACATCCCGTGAATGTCGCCGTCGTACCTGCCATGAGCAAGGTTGCGACTAAATACGTCCATTTTCTCATAAAAGTAAATTAAATGTTATACAATTAATAAATAAAAAATTTGTTTGTACTAATTCATGATTTATTTCGCTTCACTCCCCCTCTTCCCGTTACTTTGTAGGTAACGGGAAAAACCTTGTGCCTGCTCTTTTAGAGTAGTCTATACTAGAAAATAATACGATATATGACGAATCTTCTTACCCCTGCTTATGAGAAAAAGTAGAGGGGCGGGAAATCTATTGCAAAATTTAGACGTTAACAAAGCTCTAAGACAAAGAATCCACGTGTTCTTCTGTGTTTATTCCTATTTTGAGTAGTTTATTAGAAAAAATGTACGATTTTGTTTGGATGTTTTAAGAAATATGCTCATATTTGCAGCGTCTTTTCTTCCCGTTACCTACAAAGTAACAGTACTATTAATCAATCACTTGCCACAAACATAGCTCCTCTTCAGCGAAGATAGAATCGTCACATTCGCTTCATCTATTTTCTTATTCTTAAAAGGTTTTAGATAAGTCTCTGTGACGATAATAGATGAATGTCCCATCGCCTCTGAAATAATGCCTGGATGTATCTCGCAATAATATGCCATTGTAGCCCAAGTATGCCGAGCCGTATATGAGCTTAAATCAGAAGTCAATGCAAGTACTTGTTTCAGCAACAGAAGCTGATAGTTAAAATTACGCAAAGCTATCTGATATTCCCTGTAGGTAGCTTCGGTACTCTCTCCGCCAGTCAGTATGGGAAAAAGATAAGGAGAAGCAGAATCGGTGTTCATATACTTTTTTATTAGTTTCATAGTTTCCGGCAGAAGCGTCACAGTTAGAAGCCGCCCGGTTTTTCTACGACGATAAGTAAGCACATTCCCCACCATATCCTGCTTTTTAAGATAGGCAAGATCTACAAACGGCATACCACGAAGCATGAACATTAAGAAAAAGTACGCGCGCGTACGTTGTAATACCTCCCTTCCCTGATGAATTTGTTTGGGAAGCTCTTTCATCAATCGTTCCATATCCTCCTTTTCCAGTGCACGCTTTCTGTCAGCACGCGTTCCTGTATAAACATACCGGAAATGATGCGGTATATAAGATGCCATACGACGGTCAACCGCGCGGTTGTACACCGCCCTCAATGTACGCATATAGGTTGAAACCGTGTTCCAACTACAATCCTTTTCCCGCAAATACGTTTCAAAACTTTTAAGAAACTCCTGATTCACTTTCTTGAATGACAGATTCCTGCTCCCGTTAAATGCAATGATAGCATTCATGCTACTCCTGTAAACATGAGCAGTTCCATAATTCCCACTTTTTCGAAGCCCTTCAGCTACTTCCTTCATAAATGAAATCAAATTCCCCATTTTTATTAATTTTAGTTATCACTCAAGCACGTCCCTGAAGAAAAGCGCCCTCACCGCAATTCCCCCAATGCTCTTAATTCAAAATCTCAAAGTATCATCATACAAATATGATGAATTATGTTTTCTTTATATACACCCGATGTGTTCCTCTGCCATCAATCCCGATACCGGAACCAGGCGTATACGCCCATTGGCGCAATTCATTGGTAGCCGCTGTGCGCAGCAGACCTGTCAGCTTCCGGTATTCGTAGACTGTCAAAAAAGGATGTTCCTCCAAATATCTAACAGCCAATGCAAGCCGTTGCTCCGGAGTATACTTCTGTGAAGAACGTTGCGACTTCCACGGGGCTCTTTCCAGCAGACATCTTCCATTGATACGCCTTATCATCTTCCTGTCTACACGAAAGTTCACGTTTCCCACCACAATGCTTCGTGCGTTACGATGGGTTTCGCCTTCTCCGGCCTTTTCACGCTCTTTATCTTTGCATAACGCCAACGAAGGAGAGAATGTTCCAATGCCATCCAGCTTCACAGACTTGCCTTCTGCCATCTGATGTGCCATCTCAATACCTATTTGTGTAATTACGCCTTCCACATCTCCGACATTAAAACCACTGCTGGATGCTATCTGACGTATCAGCTCCTCGGTAGAAACCTGATCCATCATTGCAAACCGCGGATAAAGTACTTGTTCGCCCGTTCCATGAATATCGGGCATTTCTTCCATTACATACATTGCCATAGTACTAAAGTTTATTTGAAATATTGATTACTAATAGAAAACATCCTAGCTATAGGTAGAAAACTTGTTCTCCCCTAGAAGAAAAGTTCTTTTTCCCTTAGGGCAAACTAAAACCGCAAGTTCTGGTTTTATAACTGAAACTTCTGATTACATAATCAAAAGTTCCGGTTTTATAATCAGAACTTGCGGTTATAGTTTTCTTACCAACAAAGATATGTTTTCCTGCCGGAATAAGCAAGTTTAATCCCTATGAAAAGGAAGTTTGATTACGATTCAGTTACTATCACCGTTTCTTTACTTTATATCCTTTCAAGGTAAAACCTACTTCAAACAAATTCAAAAGGGCTATCCGGATGTTATCTTCAATATAGGTTCCCATAGTATCATATTTCGCAAAGTAGACGGGAAGCAGCCTGTTATTCCTCCTATAGCTTTCATCCGGTGTTTTACCGGTAAAACGTTCTTTCTTCTTCACTCCCCAACGAACGGTTTTACTGCAAGGGAGAGGTATACCGATCGTCAACACTTTTTCTTTTGTTGCCGTATCAGTGATTCCATGTTTCCGGATACTGATATGGCTGGCTCCCAAATAAGTGCCGATATAAAGGACAACGGTCAGCGTCCAATCGTCCAAAGCCTCATCGGTTTGAATGCCATTTACCAAATCAGAGAAATAGTTCTCAACCATTTCTTTGTCAAAACTGTTTAGTTCGGGCCATTCACATTTTTCAAACAACTGATGCACATTGACAGGAACCAGTAAAGTGGTTATTTCTAATTGATATTTCATTCATTTCATTTTTATACCATTGCATTTTAAATCGTCTCAAATATCTTACCGACTATAAATATACAATTTTATCAAATCAAATGCTAAAGAACAGAGCTTTTTTATCCAACCACTTTCTAAAAAGAAAAGACTGTTTGACATGCCCTCACTTATATAAATAGGGTTTATCAAACAGTCCTTTCCTTTCGAGTTATCATTCGTTTTTTTCCAGTGAAGAACGTTATCGTTTCCAGCCTTTACGGCATTTCAGTCTCCATTTGGAATTTACGGCTTACTTTCATTAAGTTGATGGTGTAAGTGACTACGTTCTGTGCTTCCTGAACCATCGTGAGATATACCATGCTAACCCGGATGCTTCCTGATTGGCTTTGGATACGTTGCAGTTCCTTACGTTTCAATAGCGAAAGTTGTCCGTTGAGGTCGTTGGCACGACGGATTTCTTCTTCCAGATTGTTGTACTCGTTGTTTTCCATTTTCTTACGGCATTGCTGAATCAGATATGTAATATCTTCGGCAACATCGCTGAATTCACCTTTCTGAATGGCATCCAATGGGTTGAAGTTGTTGTCGGTATGTTCCAGGCAAGGTTCGCAGAGACGAGAAATACTGTAAACCAGTTCGCTGGCAAAGTCGTTGCCTTGATAGTAATAAAGTCCCTTTTCGAGTACGGTGTTGTTGTCGAGGCGGCACATGGCTACGGTGCCGGAACGTTTCATCTGTTTGATGAGCTGTTTTTCAAATTTTGTGGAACCCATAGCACGACGCAGTCCTCGAAGATTTTCGTGGAGGAAAGAAGTGACGGTCAGTTCGAAGTTAGTTTCTGCATATTCCAGCACTTTGGAAAGTTCTTCACGGGTGTGCTTACGCATCAGTTGCAGGGCTTCTGTGCTGTCTGTGGCTTGCATAAGTTGCTTCAGAGTTTCGCTACCTTGTTCTTTCGCTTTGCGTTTTTTGTACATCACTTGGCTACGGATCAGGATGAATACAGCTATACCGATGAGTGCGATGATAGAGATATTTCCTCCATAATGAAGTACGAGGGCTACGAAGAAACAGATGGTGAAGGCAGCTCCGGCAGTGATGAACCAGCCACCGATGACGCTTAATACGCCAGTAATACGATAAACAGCAGAATCACGTCCCCAGGCACGGTCGGCCAAGGAGGTACCCATAGCTACCATGAAGGTTACGTAGGTGGTAGAAAGAGGAAGTTTCAGGGAAGTTCCCAAGGCGATGAGCAGACCCGCTAATACCAGGTTGACAGAAGCGCGGACAAGGTCGAAAGCTGCTCCGTCGGCAATGATAGCTTCGTCTTTGCGGAAGCGGGAGTCAAACCATTCTTTGCTGCCACTTGGCATAATGCGGGAGATTCCGTTGGCAAGTGTCATGCTGATGCGGACTACTGTACGGGCAATCGGGGTACTTCCGAATGTTTCTTCTCCTTCATCTTGACGGGAAAGGTCGACGGATGTTTTAATTACGGCATGTGCCTTTTTAGAAGTACAAAGGGCGTAGACCATAACGGCTCCGGCTCCGATAAGGAAATACCACGGGGTTTTGGCGGGCCCCAGCAGGGAGGTCATCAGGAAGCCGTTCGGATTTCCTCCTCCGTTGGCGGTATAGTCCATAAAAGAGGAGAAGCCTGCGAGGGGAACACCGATGAAGTTGACAAGGTCGTTGCCGGCAAAAGCGAGAGCGAGGGCGAAGGTGCCCATCAATACAATTACTTTGAAAACGTTGATTTTCATCCAGTGAAGGATTTGCATTAGCACGGTGAAGAACACGAAGAAGACGGCGATTAACATTAATGTGTTGTCTTGTATCCAGTGTTTGTTTTCGGGGGTCATGAAGGAGCTGTCTTTCAGTCCTTTGATAAGCATGAAATAGATGATGGCGGTAGCGGCTACACCTCCGAAGAGGGCAATGCTGTATTTCATCTTTTTCGTATAGTTGAAGGTGAATATCACACGGGCCAGCCATTGTACGATCATTCCGAAGAAGAAGGCGATGGCGACGGATACGAAAATGGCCATGATGACGGAAAGGGCTTTGTCGGTGTTTATGAGGTCGCCCAAACCGAGGGTGTCGCTATTATGTACTTTGATAAGTGAGAGGGCGAAGGTTCCTCCGAGTAGTTCAAAAACTAGTGAAACGGTGGTGGAGGTGGGCATACCCATGGAGTTGAATACGTCCAGCAGTACTACGTCGGTCAGCATGACGGCTAACAGAATGCACATGATTTCGGCAAAGTAGAAGTGCTCGGGCTGGTAGATGCCGTGCCGGGCTATGTCCATCATGCCATTGGATAGAGAGGCGCCAATAAATATGCCGACGCCGGCTATGAAAAGGATGGTTTTAAACGAAGCGGCTTTGGCACCTACCGCGGAGTTTAAGAAGTTGACTGCGTCATTGCTGACTCCGACTATCAGATCGAAGACGGCAAGGACGAAGAGGAAGATGATAATGCATAAATAAATAGTCTCCATAAATAATATGTGTATGTTGTTTCCAGTTGCAAAGGACGGGATTTGACGTTGCAGGGAGGTGTCATACATGTTACAATTGTATTACAATCGTCTTTCTTTTATCTCGTAATCATCTTTCTTTTGTCTTGAAACAAAAGAAAGAAGCAAAGAAAAATTCAAGGCTGACTTTTTTCTCCTACTCGCTTCCTTCACTTCGCTAAAGGGCAGAAACTCGCTACGCTCAAACAGTCTGCCCTTCTTGACGCTACGTTACGGGCGCTCGCTTGACGGAGAAAAAAGTAGGCCGGGAAACCATGCGGGGTGCAGGTCATTGTGATCGTATGTACGATGGGGGGGCTGGGGTATGGTTGTAATGATGTGTTTTGCAATGATGTGTTTTCCGCAGCATAGTTGCTGCGGAAAGGATTTGATGTTAGCTGTTAGTTTTGTTTAGCCAGTCGTAGAAGGTGTATTGGGCTCGGACGGCAGGGGTGCCGGGTGTTCTTTTTTTGAATATGTTTTGCAGCTTATCATCTACCCAGCAGGCTTTTTGGTTGTCGGCGAGTTGGATGTCGAGCATTTCGATCAGGTTGTCACGCAGGTCGGGGGCAAGAACGGGGGTGATGGCTTCGATGCGGCGGTAGAGGTTACGGCGCATCCAGTCGGGAGAGCCCATGAATACTTTGGGGGTGCCGTCGTTGCCGAAGTACCAGATGCGGGCGTGTTCGAGGAAACTGTCTACAATACGGGTGACACGGATGTTACGACTGTATGACTGTCCGGGGATAAGACAACAGATACCACGGACGATAAGGTCGATTTGTACACCGTGTTCGGAGGCTTCGTAGAGGCGGTCTATCATGGTAGGGTCTTGGAGGGCGTTCATTTTTAGGATGATGCGTCCTTGCTTGCCTTCGTCTGCGAGGGATATTTCGCGGTCGATCAGGCGGTTCAATTCGGGAATGAGGTTGAAACGGGCTACCAAAAGGGTGGTGAACTTCGGGTCTTCTTTTCCTTGCAGGGTACGGAAGAGGTTATAGAGGTCGGCCACTATTTCTTTGCGACAGGTGAAAAGACCGCAATCGGCGTAAAGGGTGGCGGTTTTTTCGTTAAAGTTGCCGGTGCTGATGTAGGCGTAGCTGGGGATTTTCTCACCGTTTAATCCGCGACGACGGATCAAGGCTACTTTGGCGTGCACTTTCAAACCAGGGATGCTGTAGATTATCTTGATACCGGCGGCTTGCATCATTTCGGCGGTGGCAAGGTTGTTTTCTTCATCAAAGCGGGCTTTCAGTTCCACAAATACGGTGACTTTCTTGCCGTTTTGGGCGGCGGCTATCAGGGTGTTGATGACGGCGGAGTTTTCCGCTACGCGGTATTGAGTTACCATGATTTCACGGGTTTCCGGGTTGTGCACGGCTTCATATAGAAAGTGGATAAAGTGCTCGAAAGAGTGATAAGGGTAATATAATAATAGGTCCTTTTTGGCGACGTAATTGAAAATGGATTCTTTCTCATCGAGGACGGTCAGCTTCATCGGCTTCGGTTTTTCGAGGCTATGAAGGGATTTGTTCGGGTTGGGAAGATGACGTAGGTCTTCGAGGTTCAAATGCTTATCACCGGGGACAAGTTCGTCACGCTGAATACGGAAGGCATCCACAAGGAAGTCCAGGAATTCAGAAGGCATAGCACGGTCGTAGACGAAACGGCAGACGTCACCGATCTTGCGTTTCTTCACTTTCTTCTTGAGTTGGGCGACGAGGTCGGCACTGCTGGCGGTGTCGTCAATCAATATATCAGCATCACGGGAAATTTTGATGCAGTAACTGGAGTCGACATCGTAGCCGGGGAAGATCAGGTTGAGGTTTGCCTTGATGATGTCTTCGGTAAACATCAAATAATGATTTTTCTCGCGAGACGGAAGTTCGATGAAGCGGGGCACTTTGGCGTAGGGTTGTTTCATCACAAAGTAAAGGGGTTGTCGGAGGTCTGTTACATTTGGCCTTGCTGCTTCCATGCCTACTTTTATACCTTCTCCGTCATTTCTTTCATTTATGCACTCTCCGGTATATTTTTCTATATTTTCTTTAGGTTCTTCTCCTTTGTTTTTTTCTTCTTTCTTCGGATAGACTCGTATTGCCAGGTAAAGGCGGTTATCCCGCAGGAAGGAGACAATTTTATCTTTGGATACAGGCACAGGTTGCAGGTAGGGAAAGATTTCCTCCCGGAAAAAGTCTTTGACAAACTGTTGGTGGAACGGTTCTACATGGTTGTCCTGATAAAAGATGATATGATTTTTGCGCAGGGCAGGCAGTATTTTTTGTTCATAGATGCGTACACGGTCATCCAGCTGGCGGGTGACTTCTTTATTTATTTCCTCTACCAGTTCGCGGGCTGACTGTACGGTTTCTTCATCGCTTTCCGTAGCGCCGGAAGCAACAGCTTTATGGTCGGCTACACGGATTTTGTAAAACTCTTCGAGATTGGAAGAGTAGATAGAGATGAAGTTGATACGTTCGTAAA
Organism: Bacteroides sp. 1001302B_160321_D4; assembly: GCF_015667765.1. Lineage (NCBI taxonomy): Bacteria > Pseudomonadati > Bacteroidota > Bacteroidia > Bacteroidales > Bacteroidaceae > Bacteroides > Bacteroides sp. 1001302B_160321_D4. Next base: position 33,393 of record NZ_JADPLO010000014.1, read on the forward strand.
GCGGCAGACGCTCGTCCAGAGCCTCCAACAATACGCGGTAATTGAATGAGAGCCAACTTATATCTCGCTTGAAATAATTATATTTGCTTTCCATGTGCTTTAAGATTTTTCCAAATATAGTATCTTTGTGGGATTAAACAAAGAATTTTATGACAAGAATTGGATTATTATCTGATACTCACGCTTACTGGGATGAGAAATACCTGGAATATTTTGAACCGTGCGACGAAATCTGGCACGCCGGAGACATCGGTTCACTGGAAGTAGCGGAAAAGTTAGCCGCATTCCGTCCATTCCGGGCGGTGTACGGAAACATTGACGGACAGGAAATCAGAAAACTGTATCCTCAAATAAATCGTTTCACGGTGGATGGTGCGGAAGTACTGATAAAACATATCGGCGGTTATCCGGGAAAGTATGATCCTTCCATCATCGGTAGTCTGATGACGCGACCGCCCAAGCTTTTTATCAGCGGACATTCGCATATATTAAAGGTGAAGTATGATAAAACGCTGGATATGTTACATATCAATCCGGGAGCTGCGGGTATGTCTGGTTTCCATAAGGTGCGGACTTTGGTGCGTTTTGTTATCAATCAAGGGGCGTTTCAGGACTTGGAAGTTATCGAACTGGCGGACAAATAAAATAAATGTCCCCGCCTGACTGAAAAATTATTTTAAAATTTTGCCACGTCGGAATTCTTTCCGACCTTTGCACACTGTTAATGAATAACTCAGACGAACATGAAAGGAATTATTCTGGCCGGTGGTAGTGCCACCCGACTTTATCCGCTTTCCAAAGCGATTTCCAAACAAATCATGCCTGTGTATGACAAGCCGATGATTTACTATCCATTGTCGACACTGATGTTGGCAGGAATACGCGAAGTGTTGATTATTTCGACTCCACGTGACTTGCCTATGTTCCGGGATTTGCTGGGAACGGGTGAGGAGCTGGGTATGTCTTTCTCCTACAAAATACAGGAACAACCTAACGGACTGGCACAGGCTTTCGTATTGGGAGCCGATTTCCTGAACGGTGAACCGGGCTGTCTGATTCTTGGGGATAATATGTTTTACGGACAAGGCTTTTCTGCCATGCTCCGCCGGGCTGCCAATATAGAAAAAGGCGCCTGCATCTTCGGCTACTATGTAAAAGACCCGCGCGCATACGGTGTAGTGGAATTTAACGAACAAGGGAAAGTTATTTCACTGGAAGAAAAACCGGAAGTGCCGAAAAGTAATTATGCTGTTCCCGGACTCTATTTCTATGATGCCAGTGTGACGGAAAAAGCGGCAGCTCTTCGTCCTTCAGCACGTGGAGAATATGAGATTACAGACCTGAATCGCCTGTATCTGGAAGAAGGCACATTGAAAGTGGAACTCTTCGGCCGCGGATTCGCATGGCTGGATACGGGTAACTGCGATAGTCTGCTGGAAGCATCCAACTTCGTGGCCACTATTCAGAACCGGCAAGGTTTCTACGTCAGCTGTATTGAAGAAATCGCCTGGCGTCAGGGATGGATTCCGACGGAGCAATTGCTTCTGTTAGGTCAACAACTCGAAAAGACCGAGTACGGAAAGTATCTCATCGAATTGGCAAAACAATCCTAAAATCAACATAATAGAATAAAATATGAAAACTTATCTAGTGACCGGTGCCGCAGGATTTATCGGGGCAAATTACATCAAATACATCTTGGCCAAACATAACGACATCAAAGTCGTGATATTGGATGCTTTGACGTATGCAGGTAACTTAGGAACGATTGCCAAAGACATCGACAACGAACGCTGCGTCTTTATCAAAGGAGACATTTGCAGCCGTGATGTGGTAGACGGTCTTTTTGCTGAGTATCGTTTTGATTATGTGGTGAATTTCGCTGCCGAGAGTCACGTTGACCGCAGCATTGAAAATCCGCAACTGTTTCTGATTACCAACATTCTCGGAACACAGAACTTATTGGATTGTGCACGCCGCGCATGGGTAATGGGAAAAGATGAACAAGGATACCCTACCTGGAGAAAAGGTGTACGCTATCATCAGGTATCCACCGACGAAGTGTATGGTTCACTGGGAGCCGAAGGGTATTTCACAGAAACAACCCCGCTTTGTCCTCACAGCCCGTACAGTGCCTCTAAGACTAGCGCAGACATGGTAGTGATGGCTTACCATGATACTTATAAAATGCCGGTAACAATTACCCGCTGCTCAAACAACTATGGTCCGTACCATTTCCCGGAGAAATTGATTCCGTTGATTATCAAGAATATCCTCGAAGGAAAACATCTCCCCGTCTACGGTGACGGCAGTAATGTACGCGACTGGCTTTATGTAGAAGATCACTGCAAAGCGATTGATCTCGTTGTACGTGAAGGTAAAGACGGAGAAGTGTACAACGTTGGCGGACATAACGAGAAGACAAACCTCGAAATCGTAAAACTGACTATTTCAACTATCCACCGTCTGATGGCAGAGAAGCCCGAATATCGCCAGGTTCTCAAAAAGAAGGTGAAAGACGAAAACGGAAATATTTCGATCGACTGGATCAATGAAGATCTGATTACGTTCGTTAAAGACCGTCTGGGACATGACCAACGTTACGCCATCGATCCTACAAAGATTACAAATGCTTTAGGATGGTATCCCGAAACAAAATTCGAAGTCGGTATCGTAAAGACAATCGAATGGTACTTGGCCAACCAAGCTTGGGTGGAAGAAGTTACCAGCGGAGATTATCAGGGTTACTACGAAAAGATGTATGGGAAATGATTCTCAACTTACCAACATTCCTATTGCAATAAGAACACCCATAAACAGCATATTACGCGAAGTCTCGCCTAATATGCTGTTTAATTTTTTACCACTATATATTTTCACCATCCGTTTCCAGGTGAGGAAATGAGGAATCAAATAGAGTTGCGGAAGAAGAGCGGCTAAAAAATGACCTTCACGAAGGAAACACAGACAGAGAAAAGAAGCTGTAACACCCAGCATCAAATAAAAATAGCGGCCGAACTTCTCACCGAAACGAACGATTACCGTTCTTTTTCCACTGCGCGCATCCGCTTCCCGGTCACGGTAGTTATTGACTACCAGTAGCGTATCAATCAATAGTCCACAAATCAGAGAGGCGATAGTGACATCCGGCGTCCATGTTAGCGCTTGCACGTAATATGTTCCGCCAACAGGCACAAATCCAAAGAAAACAATCACCAGTACATCTCCCCAGCCGTTGTAAGAAAGAGGATAAGGCCCGGTGGTATAAAGAAAGGCGAATAATACACAAAACACTCCTACGACAATCAGTTCCCATCCGGCAAAGAAAAGTAATGTGCAACCGATAAGACAGGCAAGAGCAACCGTAATAATAATCCCGGTTTTCATCGCTTGCGGAGAAATCCATCCCTGTGCACAAGCACGTTCGGGTCCCAGGCGATCTTCCCGATCTGTCCCTTTGAGGAAGTCGAAAAGGTCATTGATGAAATTAGCGGCAATTTGCATCAGACTTGCGAACAGACAGCAGATCAGTGCCGGCAACCAGTGAAAATGCCCGTCCATCGCAGCGAGAGCTGTACCTATCAGAACAGGGGTAATAGCTCCTGTAAGAGTTTTGGGACGTGCAGCTAATATCCATGCTTGTAGCGAGTTACGCTTTACTTCTTCCATACTTTAATATATTATAAAGAGTTTTGACGGACAAAGATACATGATTTTTCGTATCTTTGCACCCTAGAAAACTTCAAACTAAGAGAAGATGAAGAAAATAAATGCTCCTGTGATGGAGAAAATAAATACCCTATTGATGAAAAGAATAAATACCCCATTGATGAAAAAAATAAATATCCCATTGATGAAGAAAACGATTTATCCACTGACGAAGAAAACAATCTACCCTGTTATCCTGTTGGCATTGCTTTTGCTTGTTTCCTGCAAGTCGAAAAAGAATATGGTGACTAGCTTGCCGCACCCTGTCTTACATACTGATTCCATTTATCCGGATACGACTAACGCCATTGCCGGACTGTTCGCTCCCGACCACTCGAAACTCAAAGCACTGGCTGTTTCTAAAAACAAAAAGCAACATACAAAGAAAAAGGAGACTGATACCGACGCGTACGAATCCGACCGGATGCTCCGTGGAACCCAAATAACCTCTTCCAGCGTAGATGTGTCATCTGTTTATACAGGAGTGGACCGTGTAGTAAAATACGACTTCACCCACCGCGATGTACCTGAAGCTTTTGAAGGTTTCCGCATCGCTTTCATTTCCGATTTACATTACAAAAGCCTGCTGAAAGAGAAAGGATTGAACGACCTTGTCCGCTTATTGATTGCCCAAAAAGCAGATGTTCTTTTGATGGGTGGTGATTATCAGGAAGGTTGCGAATATGTAAAACCTTTGTTTTCCGCACTTGCACGTGTAAAGACACCAATGGGAACCTATGGAGTGATGGGTAATAATGATTACGAACGTTGCCACGACGATATTGTGAACACAATGAAACATTACGGAATGCGTCCGTTAGAACACGAAGTAGACACGCTGCGTAAAGACGGCCAGCAGATTATTATCGCCGGAGTGCGCAATCCTTTCGATCTGGGGCGCAACGGAGTATCACCCACTTTGGCACTCTCTCCCAAAGATTTTGTCATCTTACTAGTTCATACGCCGGATTACATAGAAGATGTTTCAGTAGCCAATACAGACCTCGCTCTCGCAGGACATACACACGGCGGACAAGTCCGTGTATTCGGAGTCGCCCCGGCACTGAACTCACACTACGGCAATCGTTTTATCACCGGACTGGCATATAATACAGCAAAAATTCCTTTGATTATAACAAACGGAATAGGAACTTCAAAGTTACCGATCCGTGTCGGTGCTCCGGCAGAAATCATCGTCATTACTCTTCATCGATTGACGGAGTAAGGTATCGTGACTTGGTACAATAACAAACAAAAATAGCAACATCACACACTTTTCTGATACGACTTTCTGTAACATACCACACTTTTAGGGTATAACTTTTTGTTAAATACCACACTTTTAGGGTACGACTTTTTGTTATTATCCTTTTTAGTGCTTACATTTGTACCTATAAGTAGCTGACAATAAAAGAAAGAAGTATGAGAAGAAATGCAATGCAACAATTGTACGATTGGAAAGAAAAGTCTACACGAAAGCCTTTGATTATTCGCGGAGCCCGTCAGGTAGGAAAGACATGGCTTATGAAAGAGTTTGCGGCTACTGCTTACAAACAGTTTGCCTACATCAACTTCGAAGACAATGAAGTGATGAAAGAGGTTTTTCAAAAAGATTTTGATATCGAACGTATTTTGATGGCTATCCAGTTAGTAACCGGAAAAGTAGTAGATACAGATACCTTAATTCTTTTTGACGAACTTCAGGAAGCCCCACGCGGCTTGACAGCCATGAAATATTTCCTGGAGAAAGCGCCACAGTATCATGTTATTGCAGCTGGTTCTTTACTGGGCATCGCTATGCATCAAAATGACTCTTTCCCGGTGGGAAAAGTCGATTTTATAGACCTATATCCACTTTCTTTTTCCGAGTTTTTAGAAGCTATCGGACAAGAGTCTTTTGTCAGCTTGCTTGCAAAGCAAGATTGGAACCTCATTTCTACCTTCCGTTCTAAATTCACCGACTTCCTTAAACAGTACTATTTCGTAGGAGGAATGCCCGAAGTAGTCAATGCATTTATTGAGCATAAAGACTATACCGAAGTCCGCCAGTTGCAACAAAACATACTGGATTCTTATGACCGTGATTTTTCCAAACACGCTCCTATTGCCGAAGTCCCTAAGATTCGTATGGTGTGGCGTTCGGTTCCTGCACAACTGGCTAAAGAAAATCGCAAATTCATTTATGGAGTTATAAAAGAAGGAGCAAGAGCCAAGGATTTTGAACTGGCCATAGAATGGCTGATAGATGCCGGTCTTATTTATAAAGTAAACCGGGTAAAGAAAGGTGGAATACCTTTATCGGCCTACGAAGATTTTTCCGCATTCAAACTGTTTATGCTAGACACCGGATTAATGGGAGCAATGAGCGGACTCCCCCCACAAGCATTATTGGAAGGCAATGTTTTATTTACCGATTATAAAGGAGCAATTACCGAACAATATGTGTTACAACAACTGAAATCAGTGAAAGGCTTGAATATCTATTACTGGTCTTCAGATACTTCCAAAGGAGAATTGGATTTCCTTTTGCAAAAAGAAATCTGTATTATTCCGGTCGAAGTGAAAGCTGAAGAAAATTTACAGTCGAAAAGTCTGCGTTCTTTTGTTGAAAAGAATCCAGAACTACATGGCATCCGTTTTTCCATGTCAGATTATCGGGAACAAGAGTGGCTGACAAATTATCCGTTATATTCTGCCGGACACATATTATAATATATTCAAAGGCGTATATTATCTTTCTTAATAGCCTCCCAAGCTCTCGGATGCAGGAAGTAACGAATATCTTTCCCTGCACTCAAGGCTTCCCGAATAAAAGTGGAACTGATTTCAAAAACAGGGGAATGAACGAGACGCACGGTTTCCGGCAATTCCTCTTCTTTTACCGGAAAGCCGGGACGAGGATAAATGAGGAGTTGATTCTCTTTAATGATGCGTTCGGACTGATACCAGCGTCCAAAACGTTCCCAATTATCGGAACCGATAATGAAATAAAATTCCCGGTTAGGATACGTTTCACGAAGTTTTTCCAGTGTATATACGCTATACGAAGGACGGGGCAAATGAAATTCAAAGTCTGAAGCTCGAAAACGAGGATAATCACTGATGGATAACTCCACTAATTGAAGACGAAGCTCGTCGCTCCATAACTCTACCTTCGTTTTCAAAGGATTCTGCGGACTTACCATAAACCATATTTCATCCAACCCTTCATACTCACAAAGGTAATTGGCTAAAGCGAGATGCCCGATATGAATCGGATTGAATGACCCGCTGAAGATTCCGGTTTTTCTTGTTTTAACTTGATTCATTTTCCGCTATTCTTTCTTGCTTTATTTTCTTTCTCCACTTCGGTAAAACAATAGCTTGTCTGATTGTGAGAAGTAGCGCAATGCCGCTTATGAACCATTGTTGAAAATAAAGGCATACAATAAAAGCAAGAAGATTCATCACACCGGTGACGGCACACAGATACATCCATTTTCGGGTGTTACAATTCTTCTTGTACATTCTCAAGTCTTATTCTTCGGCTAAAAACTCTTTGATTACTTTCAACGCTTCTGCCTTCGCTGCTTCCAAATCGTCATTGACAATCACACAATCGAATTGCGGAGCAAAGCCCAATTCATATTCCGCCTTAGCAATACGGCTTTCAATGATTTCCGGGGCATCCGTTCCGCGCCCTTCTAACCGGCAACGTAATTCTTCCACCGAAGGCGGTTGAATGAACACTGACAACGCACGGTCACCATAAAACTTCTTGATATTACATCCACCTACCACATCAACGTCAAACACAACATTCTGACCTGCTTCCAGTTGCTTTTCCACTTGTGCCTTCAACGTTCCGTAATAACGGTCCTTATATACTTCCTCATACTCCAAAAATTCGTTGTTCTCAATGCGACAACGGAATTCCTCCGGCGTAAGAAAGAAATATTCCACTCCGTGCTGCTCCGTCCCACGCGGAGGACGGCTGGTAGCAGAAATAGAAAACGCAAGATTCAAATTCTGCGTCAGCAGATAATTGATAATAGTAGATTTGCCCGAACCTGACGGGGCAGAGAAAATAATTAGTTTACCGGTCATTATTAAAGTTTATTTGACATTAAGTTATTTACGATTAGACGATTTACGATGTACGGTTGATATTACTTTTTGAATTTATAAATACCCAAATGTGTACACTATTATTTCGCAATACTAACTTCAATCGCACATCGTAAATCGTCTAATCGTAAATGAATTATCGTAAATGAATTTATTGTGAGTAAATTACATCACGTTCAACACCTGCTCCTTAATCTGCTCCAACTCATCTTTCATCTGAACAACGATTTTCTGCATTTCGGCATGATTGGACTTGCTACCTAACGTATTGATTTCCCGACCCATTTCCTGGGCGATAAAACCAAGTTTCTTACCTTGTCCGTTACCGCTTTCCATTGTACTGATGAAATATTTCAGATGGTTGCTAAGGCGTTGTTTTTCTTCATTGACATCCAGTTTCTCAATGTAATAGATCAATTCCTGCTCCAAGCGGTTCTTGTCGTAATCCACACTTAATGTCTTTTCGAGAGCATCCGTGATGCGTTCTTTCACTTTTTCCACACGCTCTTTTTCGTAAGGAGCGATCTTTTCGAGCAGGCTTGAGATATTGGCGATCTTTTCACGGAACTTCTTTTCCAGTGCAGCACCTTCCTGTTTGCGGAAATCTACTAGATGACTGATAGCATCGAGCACAGTGGCATGCACCATTTTCCATTCCTCGTCGGTCAGTTCCTGGATTTCCGTTTTAGTCATCACATCCGGCATACGGAGCAATGTCTGAAACCAGTCGGCAGGAACAGGAATACCAAGATTCTGCGAGATTGCCAAAATCTGTTTGTAGTAACCTTCCACCAATACTTGATTGATAGGAGTCGCATTTTCTGCCGTTTCTTTCTTCTCGATCCACAGGCTGAAATCAACCTTTCCACGTTCCAGCACTTTAGAAATCTCATTACGGATTTCAATCTCTTTTTCACGATACGCCGGAGCGATGCGAGTGGATAAATCCATTGCCTTGCTGTTGAGCGACTTGATTTCTACATTTATTTTTTTATCAGGAAGTTCGGCCGTAGCTTTGCCGTATCCTGTCATAGACTGTATCATAACCTTAAAGTTTTGTGCAAAAGTACACGAATATTTTAAGAATTGGAAATAATCATGTAAATTTGCGACAATTTAATAAGCTGATTTTTATGTCGTGTATACTGAATATTGAAACCTCTACCTCTGTTTGCTCGGTAGCGGCCAGTCAAGACGGACAGACGATTTTTGTGAAAGAAGATTTGAAAGGCCCTTCACACGCCGTGTCTTTAGGAGTTTTTGTAGATGAAGCGTTGTCTTTCATAGACAGTCATGCCATCCCTTTGGATGCAGTCGCAGTGAGTTGCGGGCCGGGTTCTTATACCGGACTTCGAATCGGGGTTTCTATGGCGAAAGGAGTTTGTTACGGACGTAACGTCCCATTGATCGGTATTCCGACGCTGGAAGTATTGACTGTTCCGGTGTTGTTGTATCACGACTTGCCCGAGGACGCTTTGCTTTGTCCGATGATCGACGCCCGCCGCATGGAAGTATACGCAGCCGTTTATGACCGCAGACTTCAGGTGAAACGTGCAGTAGCTGCCGATATTGTAGACGAAAACTCTTACTTGGAGTTTCTGAACGAGCAGCCGGTTTATTTCTTTGGAAACGGGGCCGACAAATGCCGCGAACAGATTACGCATCCGAACGCACATTTTATCGACAATATTCACCCGTTGGCTAAAATGATGTTCCCGCTGGCAGAAAAAGCAATAGCCGACGAAGATTATAAAGACGTGGCTTACTTCGAACCTTTCTACTTGAAAGAATTCGTTGCTTCCATGCCGAAAAAACTTCTTTAATTTTTAATTTTAAACTTTCAATTAAATAAATGCAATACAATACTCAACAGAAAAGAATGCCGCTTCCCGAATACGGGCGTAGCATCCAGAACATGGTAGATTATGCGTTGACCATTCAGGATCGTGCAGAACGTCAGCGTTGTGCTAACACCATCATCAACATTATGGGAAATATGTTCCCCCATTTGCGTGATGTGCCCGACTTCAAGCACAAGCTCTGGGATCACCTGGCTATCATGTCCGGTTTTGAGCTGGATATTGACTACCCGTATGAAATCATCCGTAAGGACAACCTGGTGACCCGCCCGGATCCGATCCCCTACTCCACTGCCCGTATGCGTTATCGCCACTACGGACGCACACTGGAAGTGCTGATAAAGAAAGCAATCGAATTCCCCGAAGGAAACGAAAAGAGAAACCTGATTGCCCTCATCTGCAACCACATGAAAAAGGACTACCTGGCATGGAACAAAGATACAGTGGACGACAAAAAGATCGCCGAAGACCTGTACGAACTCTCCAACGGGGAACTCCAAATGACTGACGATATCGTCCGGCTGATGGCAGAACGCCTGAACCAGAACTATCGTCCGAAGACGAACTATACCAATAATCGTCAGAACAACAAGAGAAGATACTAAGAAAATAGGAAATAAGTATTAAGTATAAAGTATTAATCGCAGCCATTTGTTGGCACTGGTTGGATTTCTTTTACTTATTTACTTAGCGTGCGATACCGTACGGTTAATACTTAATACTTGATACTTAATACTTTAATCACACTTAATACTTTAATTAATGGCTTCATTTGTAATCGAAGGAGGACATCGGCTTTGCGGAGAGATTCACCCGCAAGGAGCTAAAAACGAAGTTTTGCAGATAATCTGTGCCACATTGCTAACCGCAGAGGAAGTAACGGTGAACAATATACCTGACATTCTTGATGTCAACAACTTGATTCAGCTCTTGCGCGAGATGGGAGTGACGGTTGCAAAGAAAGGCATTGATTCTTATAGTTTTAAAGCAGAGAATGTAGACCTGGCTTATCTGGAAAGCGATGAGTTTTTAAAGAAATGCTCCAGTCTGCGAGGCTCTGTCATGCTGATTGGCCCTATGGTGGCACGTTTCGGCAAAGCGTTGATATCCAAGCCGGGAGGAGATAAAATCGGTCGCCGCCGTTTGGATACTCACTTTGTAGGTATTCAGAATTTAGGAGCGGACTTCCGTTATGATGAAGGACGGGGCATTTATGAAATAACAGCCGACAGACTTCAAGGAAGCTATATGCTGCTGGACGAAGCATCCGTCACCGGAACAGCCAATATCGTAATGGCTGCCGTGCTTGCCAAAGGCACTACTACCATCTACAACGCTGCCTGCGAACCTTACGTGCAACAACTCTGCCGGTTGCTCAACCGGATGGGAGCGAAAATCAGCGGAATTGCCTCCAACCTGCTTACTATTGAAGGTGTGGAAGAATTGCATGGCGCGCAACACACCGTATTGCCCGATATGATTGAAGTCGGCAGTTTTATCGGTATGGCAGCCATGACAAAAAGCGAAATTACCATCAAGAACGTTTCTTACGAAAACCTTGGAATCATCCCCGAGAGCTTCCGCCGCCTAGGCATCAAGCTCGAACAGAGAGGAGATGACATTTATGTTCCCGCACAGGAAACCTACCAGATAGAATCATTCATCGACGGCTCCATCATGACGATAGCCGACGCCACCTGGCCGGGACTGACTCCCGACTTGCTTAGTGTGATGCTCGTTGTAGCCACACAAGCCAAAGGCAGCGTACTGATCCATCAGAAGATGTTCGAAAGCCGCCTGTTCTTTGTGGACAAGCTAATCGATATGGGTGCACAGATTATCCTCTGCGACCCTCACCGTGCCGTAGTCATCGGACACAATCATGGCTTCAAGTTGCGCGGTGCCCGCCTGACTTCACCGGATATACGTGCCGGTATCGCCCTTCTGATTGCCGCCATGAGTGCCGAAGGAACGAGTACCATTAGTAACATCGAACAGATAGACCGTGGTTATCAGAACATCGAAGGACGTCTGAACGCTATCGGAGCCAGAATCACCCGAATATGATAAAGAAAGAAGAAGTATATAAGATAGGATTATTCAATAAACCGCATGGTATTCACGGCGAATTGCAGTTTACGTTTACCGACGACATTTTCGACCGTGTGGACTGCGATTATCTGATATGCCTGCTCGACGGTATTTTCGTGCCCTTCTTCATTGAAGAATACCGTTTCCGTTCTGACTCCACCGCTTTGGTAAAACTGGAAGGAATAGACACCGCCGAACGTGCCCGAATGTTCACCAACATTGAAGTTTACTTCCCCGTAAAGCATGCGGAAGAAGCGGAAGACGGCGAATTGTCCTGGAACTTCTTTATCGGTTTCCAAATGGAAGACATTCATCACGGACCTCTGGGAGAAGTGATAGATGTGGATACCACTACGGTAAACACCCTTTTTGTGGTTGAAAGAGAAGAAGAGGAACTACTCGTTCCCGCCCAGGAGGAATTTATCGTAGGGATAGACCAGAAACAGAAACTCATCACCGTGGAGCTTCCCGAAGGGTTGCTCAATCTGGAAGAGTTGGAAGATGACCGATGAGAACAAATAAAACGATGAGTCACTCATCAACTGAAAATAGTAAATAGTAAATCGTAAAATAGTAAATATCCGAGATGCCAAAGAGAAGACGAAGTAAAGCTTTCTGGAAAAATTTCAAGTTCAAGTATAAACTAACGATCGTTAATGAAAATACACTTGAAGAAATTGTCGGACTTCGTGTATCCAAGCTCAATGGACTATCCGTTTTACTTTGCGTGCTGGCAGTGCTTTTCCTGATTGCTTCCTGCATCATTACTTTCACCCCGTTGCGCAATTATCTTCCGGGATATATGAACAGTGAAGTCCGTACACAGATTGTAGACAATGCGCTGCGTGTAGACTCTTTGCAACAAGTGCTCAACAAGCAGAACCTCTACATCATGAACATTCAGGACATTTTCAGCGGGAAAGTGCCTATCGACAGCGTGCAAACGCTTGATTCGCTGACTGCTGCCCGTGAAGACACGTTGATGGAACGAACCAAGCGGGAAGAAGAATTCCGCCGCCAATATGAGGAGAATGAAAAATACAATCTGACCTCCATCACTTCCCAACCGGACGTGACCGGATTGATATTATACCGTCCGACACGAGGCATGGTGTCCGACCACTTCAATGCCGAAAAGAAACATTACGGCACTGACATTGCCGCCAATCCCAACGAAAGCGTACTGGCAACCATGGACGGAACCGTCATCCTTAGTACATACACGGCTGAAACCGGTTATCTGATTGGCGTGCAACACAACCAGGATTTAATTTCAATCTACAAACACTGCGGCTCTCTCCTGAAAAAGGAAGGTGAACGGGTGAAAGGAGGCGAAGCCATCGCCCTGGTAGGAAATAGCGGAACACTTAGTACAGGGCCGCACCTGCACTTCGAACTTTGGTATAAAGGTCACCCGGTGAATCCGGAAAAATACATTGTTTTTTAGGTTATCAATGATGAATGATAAGATATGGCGAGTGATGAGATATAAGTGATAATCAGCGATGATATGTTTGTCAACAAAATAGGAAGAAATAGATAAAATGAATATAGAGACTAATAAAAAGAAAAAACAAATAGCTATTCTAGGCTCCACAGGTTCTATCGGGACGCAGGCTTTGCAAGTCATCGAAGAGCATCCCGACCTGTACGAAGCATACGCACTGACAGCCAACAATCGTGTGGAACTACTGATTGCCCAGGCACGGAAGTTTCAGCCGGAAGTGGTAGTGATAGCCAACGAAGAAAAGTATTCCGAACTGAAAGAAGCATTGAGCGACCTGCCTATCAAGGTGTATGCAGGGACCGACGCTATCTGTCAGATTGTGGAAGCGGGTCCTATTGATATGGTATTGACAGCCATGGTCGGTTATGCCGGACTGAAGCCGACAATCAACGCGATCCGCGCCAAGAAAGCGATTGCATTGGCAAATAAAGAAACATTGGTAGTAGCAGGTGAACTGATTAACCAGCTGGCACAACAATATCGCACTCCGATTCTGCCGGTAGACTCTGAACACTCCGCCGTTTTTCAGTGTTTAGCGGGAGAAGTGGGCAATCCGATTGAGAAAGTGATATTGACTGCCTCCGGAGGTCCGTTCCGCACTTACACTTTGGAACAATTGAAGTCCGTGACTAAGACACAGGCCTTAAAACATCCCAATTGGGAAATGGGAGCAAAAATCACGATTGACTCTGCTTCTATGATGAATAAAGGTTTTGAAGTGATCGAAGCCAAATGGCTGTTCGGTGTTCAACCCAGTCAGATTGAGGTGGTTGTGCATCCGCAATCAGTCATTCACTCGATGGTGCAGTTTGAAGACGGAGCTGTAAAAGCACAGTTGGGCATGCCCGATATGCGCCTGCCCATCCAGTATGCATTCTCCTATCCCGACCGTATCAGTTCTTCTTTCGACAGGCTCGATTTCTCCAAATGCACGAACCTGACGTTTGAGCAACCCGACACGAAACGTTTCCGCAATCTGGCACTCGCTTACGAAGCGATGTATCGCGGAGGGAACATGCCTTGCATCGTTAATGCCGCCAATGAAGTAGTGGTAGCCTCTTTCCTGAAAGACGGCATCAGCTTCCTCGGCATGAGCGACGTGATAGAAAAAACAATGGAACGGGCCACCTTCATTGCCAACCCGACCTACGATGATTATGTGGCTACCGATGCGGAAGCAAGAAAGATAGCAGCAAGTCTGATATAATTCATTTCGTAGAGGAATAAAGAAAATAGAGAAATTGATTAGTATTAATATAAATTGAAAATAGCCTTTATATCTTCTCTTTGGCAGAGAATCCAGTGAAGGCTTTAAATTGTAAATAGACTATATGGAAACATTTTTGATTCGTGCCCTGCAATTGATTATGAGCTTATCTTTGCTCGTTATCATTCATGAAGGCGGGCATTTTCTTTTTGCCCGTTTGTTTAAGGTGCGTGTAGAAAAATTCTGCTTATTTTTTGACCCCTGGTTCACCCTGTTTAAATTCAAGCCCAAGAAAAGTGACACAGAATATGCAGTAGGTTGGCTGCCATTGGGCGGTTATGTCAAGATAGCCGGTATGATTGACGAGTCGATGGATACCGAGCAGATGAAACAACCCGAACAACCGTGGGAGTTCCGTTCCAAACCGGCGTGGCAACGTCTGCTAATCATGGTGGGTGGCGTACTGTTCAACTTCCTGTTGGCCCTGTTCATCTACTCGATGATTCTATTTGCGTGGGGCGACCAATATATAAAGGTGCAGGAAGCTCCTCTCGGTATGGATTTCAACGAAACGGCCAAATCCGTAGGTTTTCAGGACGGCGACATCCTTCTTTCTGCCGACGGCGTTCCTTTTGAACGTTATGACGGCGATATGTTGAGCCAGATTGCCGACGCCCGCGAAGTAAGCGTTATCCGCAACGGCGCGAAAGCCTCCGTTTATATCCCTGAAGACTTGATGCAACGTCTTCTGGCAGACAGCATCCGTTTTGCCTCCTACCGTTTCCCGTATGTGATAGACAGTGTGATGGTGAATTCTCCTGCCGCACAAGCAGGCATCCAACCGGGTGACAGCATTATCGCCCTGAACGGAACACCGATTTCTTTCTCCGACTTCAAAGAAGCGATGGCAGAACGTAAGAAAAACGCGGAAACCCTGCTCAAAGATAGCATAGATCCGCGCCTGATTACACTGACCTATGTGCGTGGCGGCGTAACCGACACATTGAATATGCGTGTAGACTCCGCCTACCTGATGGGTGTAACCGCCTGTCTCGTCACAGACCGCCTGCTCCCTATGGTGAAAAAAGAATATACTTTCTTCGAATCCTTCCCGGCAGGTGTCTCCCTCGGCGTAAAGACCCTGAAAGGATATGTAGGAAACATGAAATACCTCTTCTCGAAAGAAGGAGCCAAACAGCTAGGTGGCTTCGGAACGATCGGCAGCATCTTCCCTGCTACATGGGATTGGCACCAGTTCTGGTATATGACAGCCTTCCTTTCCATCATTCTAGCTTTCATGAATATCCTCCCTATCCCCGCATTGGACGGCGGCCACGTGCTCTTCCTCTTCTACGAGATGATAGCTCGCCGCAAACCGAGCGACAAATTTATGGAATACGCTCAAATGACCGGTATGATTCTACTCTTCGGTCTGTTGATATGGGCTAACTTCAACGATATTCTAAGGTTCTTCTTCTAACAGACCAAACGACAGAAGAAAGACATAAAAAACAATCCCGGATGAGAACAGGTATTCACTCCTCTCTCATCCGGGATACTTTTTTTATAGAGTGGAAGGCTGCGATAGTCTCAAGCTGCTGACGATAGCCGCCACAACAGCAAATCCACTTCCTACCATAAGACAGACAGCTGTACTCCGGTCATGAGCGACAAAGCTGAAAAGCAATGCGACCAATGTTGTCCCGGTGGTCTGTCCCAACAAGCGGGCCATTCCCAACATACCACTGGCTCCGCCCGAACGTTGCGTAGGAGCGGAAGAGATAATCGTACTGTTGTTCGGTGTCTGGAACAATCCGAAGCCTGCCCCACACAGCATCAAACGCAGTATGATACTAATATCGGACGACTCCGCAGTCAGACTGGAAAGCGAGAAAAGCCCGACAGCAAACAGAGCCATCCCGACACTTCCCAAGATACCGGGGTGGATGCGCTCGACAAGATATCCTGCCAACGGAGCCGTGACAAGCGTAGCCAACGGCCACGGTGTGAGTAGAAGTCCGGTCATGACTTCGCTGTGTCCCAAAGTGTTCTGGAGGAAAAAAGGCAAAGAAACCATCGCTGTCATTTGTGCTATGAAAGAACAGATGGAAGTCAGGATGGACAGCCGGAAAATCGGAATCCGCAGCAGATCAAGAGGGAGCAGCGGAGTGGTCTGCGTCAGTTGTCGGCGCACGTAGTAGGTACCGACCACTGCCAACACAATCAGTTGAATGAAAAGGAAGTCCATTTTCTCATGGTGGGCAAATCCGTCCAGCGTGTAAATGAGCAGACCGAAAGTGACCGCATTCGCGATGGCACTGATATAATCGAATTTACGTTTCGTACGCTCCTCCTGTCGTGGCAGGTGTTTGATGCCGAGAAGCAATGCAGTGAGTCCCAACGGCACATTGATGGCAAACAACCAGTGCCAACTGGCAATGGAAAGAATACCGCTCGCCACAGATGGTCCGGCGGCAGCCGATATGGCGACTACCATTGCATTGATCCCCATCCCCCGCCCGATCTGGCTCTTCGGATAGATGTAACGCAGCTGTGCCGTATTCACACTAGTGATGGCGGAAGCGCTGAACCCTTGAAAGATACGGGCAACCGTCAAAGTCCAAAACGAATCGGACAAGGCACAGATCAATGAAGTGACGCAAAACAGTCCGATGCCCGAAAGAAAGACTTTCCGGTAACCGATGATTTCACCCAAAGCGGAAAAAGACAGTAACGATATAACGATGGCCAGCTGATAGCCGTTGATAATCCAGGTGGTTACAGCGGGAGAAGTCCCAAAATCATGCGAAAGTGTAGGTAGTACGATATTGACGATGTTAATATCCAGTACTGACATACAAAGAGCGAAGCCGACAGACACCACCGCCCAAATACGTTTAGGCATTGGCAAGCCATCGGTCTCATCGTTTTTTTGAGTTGGATTTATTGATTGTACCATAAAAACTTATTCTTGTAAGTAGTCGTTTATTTCTTCACCATCAAGCAGACACAAACACAGACGCAAGCCCCACCGACTACCAAAAAGCGCCGCGTTACTCTGTGATGAAAAATGATTCACTTGGTTTCGTAAAGGTAAACAAAACAACGGTACAGGTGTTTTTGTTTCCTTTGAAAAATAAGTTTTTTTAGTGCTCAACTACTGGATTCAACTTACTCTAAATGTCGAATTACATTTACTTCAGCTTCAAAATCCGCTGATTACTGCTTCCCCTGAACTCCAGATATGGAGAGAAAAGAGCCTGTTCGAAGCGTCCGTCCACCAATACATCAATATAATCAAGAGCGGCACTCAAACGAGGCTGCGCCTTAATTTCTTCGTATGTGTATCCGGTGTAGCACCACACGTTCATCCCTGTTTCCTCTTTCACCCGTTTCAGTAAAAGCAGGAACGCTTCCGGATGAAAAAACGGATCACCGCCGGAAAAAGTAACGCCGTCCAACAAAGGATTCGCTTTGATTTCACGAATGATGGACTGTATTTTCTCCTCCGTCAGTTCTTCTCCTGCTCCCGGATTCCAACTCTCCGGGTTGTGGCAACCGGGACAATGATGGGAGCAGCCGGCAAGATAAATAGAAAACCTGATACCTTCACCGTCAACAATCGTTTCAGAATAAGTTCCTAGTAAATTCACTTCTTTAATAGCTAATGGAAAATGAAGATTTGAGAATGGATGATAACCATATAAATGTGGAATAAATACTCGTTACAGAACAGTACAAGATGAGAGTAACGTGCTGCAAGTAATAACCGAATAATGGATAATGAACCGTAACGCTTTCATCAAGCACCGTTCATTATCCATTCATCAATTATCAAACATTTATTCTACAAATGTTTTACACGGTCCTTCTCTTCTGCCCGTTTGGCAGAGTTCCAAGAGCTTAAATCGCCTGTCAGATAACCGGTGATACGACGCATACGGAGAATACTTTCACTCTGGCATACAGGGCATTTATCGAAGATAACTCCCTTGTAACCACAGTTATGACAAGTGTCTACCGGGTGATTGATAGAGCCGTATCCAATTCCTTCGTCGTGCATCACTTTCACAATCTTGGCAATAGCACGCACATTCTTCTGCGCTTCACCGTCCAGCTCCACATACGTGATGTGTCCGCCGCGTGTAATAGCGTGAAACGGAGCTTCACGCTTGATTTTCTCAACGATGCTGATCGGTTCTTTCACGTCTACGTGGAAAGAGTTGACATAATAGTCGCGATCTGTCACTCCGGGGATTTTTCCATATTTCCGGCGGTCCATTTTCGTGAAACGTCCCGAAAGTCCTTCGGCAGGAGTAGCCAGAACGGAGTAGTTCAGGTTATATTTCTCTTTATATTCGTCTACCACTTTATTCATTTCCATCACCGCTTCATACAGCGTGTCCCATGCTTTCTGGCTGTGTCCGTGACCTTGTCCGTAGAGAGCCACCATCGCGTTATGCCCGCCGATAAATCCGATCCCCAGTGTACCGCTGCGCAAGGCGTCTCCTACCTGTTCGTTCGGATTCAGTTCGCCACCGCCTTTCCACACATTATTTCCCATCATGAACGGGAACTGGCGTGCCAGGGCCGTACGCTGATACTGATAACGTTCGTAAAGCTGGTCGGCCACGAGCGCAGACATTTGGTGTACGGATTCGATGAAAATTTCTTTTGCTTTTTGTTCGATGGCGTCCTTGTTGCGTTCATCTTCTACCAGATTTTCCGCTTTGATACGGGCTTCGATAGCCAGTCTTGGCATATTCAGTGTGGTGAACGAAAGATTTCCACGTCCCAAAGAAGATTTTTCTCCGGCCACATTTTCAAAAACACGGGTACGGCAGCCCATTGTTGCCAACTCGTAAATGTAACGCTGCGGATCGTCGGCTTTCCATTTCTCGTTCTTGTTGAAAGATGTGTCGAGGAACATGAAGTTCGGGAACAACGCTTTCGCAGTAGTCTGGCAAGCCTTTAATAACAAGTCGAAGTTGGGAGCCTCGTAACTGTCGGTCATTGCCGCTTCGATGTTCTCCGCTTTCATTGCTTTCTCAAAGTCTTTCTCCGAGTAAGAAACGCCGTCTTTCACCTTGAATATCTGGATAGGGAATACGGGCACTTCTCCTCTGGTGCCGAGGCCTTCAATGGTAGCTTTCAGCAGTTCTTCGATCACCATGCGGCCTTCGGCAGAAGTGTCCGTTCCGTAGTTGATGGAACTGAATACCACTTGGTTACCGCCACGGGAATGCATCGTGTTCAGGTTGTGGATGAATCCTTCCATTGCCTGATGTGTATCTTTACGGGTCTGCTGGTAGGCTTTTTCGACGATGCGGGCAAGGTGTTCCTTATCTATAATGATCTGTAAAGCGACCAGAGCGATGCGCAATGTTTCGCGTTCGGCCTCGGTGGACTTGATAGACGGAAGGTATTCTTTAATCAACGTGCGGATGGATTTTTCATCGGCCTGATTTCCGTTTTCCATAGCCACATAGAAGTTGATGAACGATGCCAGATGCTTGCGGAAAGATTTGGCCACTCCTTTTGCCATGAAGAAGTCGAAAGCCGGAATCGCCTGTCCGCCATGCTGCTCATTTTGGTTGGTCTGAAAGATGATGGTAGCCAGCGTAGCATAGCTTTGGATGCTTTGCGGGGTGCGGATGCTACCGTTCTTTGTGCGGAAACCGCGTTCAAAGAGGTCATCCATATCATATTGGATGCAGGTTGTCGTCTTTGTCGGATAATAATCCAGGTCGTGGATGTGAATGTCTCCCAACTGGTGCGCTTCGGCAAAACGTTTCGGCAACAAGTATTTATAGGTATAATCTTTAGTTACTTCGGAAGCGAACGTCATCATCTGTCCGGCAGGCGTGTGACTGCTCATGTTGGCGTTGCTCAAATTGACATCGTTCTTGTCGATAGCCACAATGCCGTCCATCACCTGTTTCATTTGGGTTTTCTTATCACGCTCCGTATTCCGCCATTCGCGATAGATGATGTATTTCTTCGCTACTTCCGGCCGCACTTTCATCAACGACTTTTCTACCAAGTCCTGAATCTCTTCTACGGTGATCGTGGGGGTAGCAAACTGACTGATAACATTCATGGTGATGTCAGCAACCAACTGCTGCTCATCCTGAATTCCACTTGCACTGAATGCTTTACTGATTGCATTCTTAATCTTACTGATAGAGAAATCTTCTCTTTTACCATCACGTTTGATGATACAAATTTCCGCGTAGTTCATAACTTTAACTCCCGAAAGCATTAATAAATTAAAAATAGAAAATCTCTTCGGCAGGTCTTCTGACTTATCCCTCCCCCGCAACACCTTCCCACACCGGCATCGATGCAGTGGCCTATTGTGCGGATTCTTAGAGAATTACAGCAGCGGGTACTGTCGCCGATTTGCACAGCGTTCCCTCATTGACTAAACCTCTTTTTAGTTCCGAAACCGGATACAAAGATAGGAGATTATATCATAGCTTGGTTAGCTTTTAACATTAAATTTCGGGAAACTTTTCTTTCTCACTGATACAGAAAGTTTTCCAAAACGGAAAACTTTTTTCTGATTTTAACGTGGATAATATTCCAAATCCGTTCATTTCACCCCAAAGACATATATAGTTTTTAGATACTTTACTCTTAACGAAAAAAGGATGTGTTAAAAGTCTCCACAACTATCTTTTGCTTCATAAGTTATAGACTATTTTTTCACTTTCGACAAGCCTTTCTTCCCAATGGAATGAAAGAAATTATAATTTTTCTATTTCTTCTTTCGAAAGCCCGGTAGATTTCATAATAATATCGTCAGCCACACCTAATTCTTTCAAATTACGAGCTGTTTCTTCTTTACCTTTTTGCAAACCTTTCTGTAATCCTTTTTGTAAGCCTTTCTGTAAGCCCTTCTGTTCAGCAAAGTCCAACGTATTAAAATAATCGTTATAAACTTTCCATTCTTCTTCATACTGGGCTCTTTCCTCCTGGGTCATATTTGCTTTGGAAGCCAACTTTTCAAGTCGCTCGAAGACGGCCTTGCGAGCCTTGAAAGGCATCCGGTCAAGTGTATCCATATGCTTTAGTATATAAATCCAGCGTTCAAAATCATTTTCACATTCATCCTCTTCTTTGTTGAAGTTCGGTAGTTCGATAAAAATCTGCCGGAACTTGTTGCTGAAGAGCTTCCCCGTATCCCTGTCAGAAAGAACGACATCCGTTCTGATTTTAGAGGGCATATCCTTATCCATCACGAAATTCATGAAGAACACTCCGTACACGGCATCCAACTGGAAGTTCCAAACTCCCCTTTTCGCTTGCTGCGTAATGGCCCTAGAAAGATAGAAGAGGGCACGATCTTTAAAATAAGGCTGTTCCCGGTTCTGCATTTCTACGATAATACGTTCACCGGTATCGGTTACGCAATAGATGTCGTAGATAAGACCTCGTTCTGTTTTTACTTCCGGCGGCTGTTCGTTGTTAAGGAACCTGATGTCGGTGATTACGTGCTCGCCTACGAGCAAATCGTTCAAGAAGTCGATTAACAACTCCTTTTCTACCTCTCTGCCGAATAAAAACTTAAAGCCAAAATCGGTAAAGGGATTGATAAATCTTCCCATTATATGCTGTGTCTCAATTATAAAACAAAGATAGAGTTTTTTTGTTGAATACGGTCAAGAATAGAAGAAAATAAATGGATACAAAAAGAAAAGCTGCCTCGTCCATTCGAGACAGCTTCTTTACTTGCTCCTTACTTATGTTTACTCTATGAGTTGCTACACGTTTATTTTTACTTGTTCCGCGAACTACGTGCAGACGGCACGTTCTATGTTTTTACGTCATTCCGTTTCATACCTTTTTTTTCAGGTATGCCAAGCCTTTTCCAGCTAGCTAATCCTTTTCTGCCTTGCCGTTTCTCCGGTGGCGGAAACGCAGAACTGCTTCAAGAATATCCAGCAACTTCTCCAATAATAGTCTCATCCGTTTTCTTTTTAAAAGTTAATAATCCGTTTTATGTCCGTTGGATTCCGTTTTATGTCCGTTGGAATTTGACAGCCAACCGTCAACCGTCGGTCATGTTCGGGCTTTAGTTTGCCCGACAAACTTATCAGTTAGTCCCTGCGGATTCAGCTGCCGGCTGAACTCCCGGTTAAGCTGCCGGGTCCGGCGCTTCTCCGCTTCCACCACCAGGTTTATTATCATCATCCGGTTCTTTGTCAATGACATCGTCGGCCACAAACGAACCCGCTACATCCTTGATGTGCACAAACTCCACCCCGGTGGTCAACGCACGGGTAGCACTTCCGTTGGCGGCGCGGGTGTATTCGGGAGTAAACTGGCAACGCAATGAAGTGATCTGCGAACTGCTGACCTTATTTTCCAACTCTACCCCTTTTCCGTTTGCCTTGGCAATCATAGTAAACGTCCCCAAGCCTTCGAGGCGCACCGTGCGGCTATTGAGCAACTGTTCACGCATCACCGACATCAGGTTACGAATGACGTTGTGAACATCACCCGCCGTCAGCGAGGCTTTTTCTGCAATCAATTCCGCCATTTTCTGCGTATTGACCATTTTCCCGAATTTCACCAGACGGGGATAATAAAGTTTCTGTCCTTCCTTGTTGGCAAGCGTTGCCTGATACGGTTTGTAAATTAATGGCATACTTTTTTTCCTTTCTTCTTTTTAATGATTAATGAATAAATTCTATCTGTAACCGATTACGAAGGCAAAAGTATATGAAAAGAAAAAAGCAGAGGAACACGATGTGACAACTCATCACAAGAGACAACAAACAGGCACAATTTCTACACAAGCTATGCCAACAGAGGCTTCTGTACAAAGCAGAACCACTTGGCATAAAAAAGCGTATCTTCGCATTCACACAGGATAAACTTAAAAGAAACAGATAAGTTCCTGTCACTGATTAATGGCTATTTTTTTAGGAGTAATCCGTGCCTAAATTATGATATAAACGAATTATGATATAAACAAATTATGAACACCTACTAATAATAGAAAGTACCGACAATGAAAACAGAAACAACAGTAACCTCCGTCAGCCCAAAAGAAATGTCGGAGACGGCAAACTCTCCCCGCATACAGACTTACAGCAAAAGTCAGCTGGCCACACTTTATCTGCCTCACATACAGTCTGCTTCGGCACGCCGCACCCTCCGCAGTTGGATTGCCCAAAATACGGCATTACAAGCCGCACTTGCCCAAACCGGCTACAGTGAAAAGGCAATCTTACTTACTCCGGCTCAAGTTGGACTATTCTTCAAGTTTTTGGGAGAACCCTAAAAAACAAATACGGCACGGAAAGGAATGAAAATAGAGTGATCTGAATGGATATTTGACATCGTAGTGCCCGAACAGGATTTCCCTCCGGCATACAAGTAATTTTTTAGACACGAATGACGCGGATGACACTGATGACACGAATGACGCAGATTTTTAAAGCTGCATAGCTATTTTAAAATCCGCGTCCGTCATCCGCGTCTAAAAGATAAATTCATAACCGGGCAAGAATATCGCCCGAAGCCGCCTTATTCCGAGGGTTCTTCTCCCGACGGTTTCATTAAATCGGCAGTGACCTCCGCTTTAAAACGGACCCCGTCATGAAGCCGCAGATTCAATTTGACAGTCACATTCGTTTCGCTGTTACGCTGCACATAAAACGTCCCTGTAACCTTTTTATACTGCGAGTAATAATAAATCGGATCTTCGTAGATAAAAACATACTGGTCGTTGTGATAGAGCGTAGAAGCATCCACCACCTGCCCTTCCCAATACAAATGGAGAGAAAAAGCAAAATAAGTATCAGTCTTTCCCTCATCCATCTTTTCCGGAGAAAGGACACAAGTTAAATAGTCCCCATCCACAGAAGCCACACCGGTCACAATCTTATTCGCCTCTCC
Organism: Bacteroides sp. 1001302B_160321_D4; assembly: GCF_015667765.1. Taxonomy (NCBI): domain Bacteria; kingdom Pseudomonadati; phylum Bacteroidota; class Bacteroidia; order Bacteroidales; family Bacteroidaceae; genus Bacteroides; species Bacteroides sp. 1001302B_160321_D4. The sequence goes on from NZ_JADPLO010000014.1 coordinate 57,781, forward strand.
CCGGAAAGAGTAAGTACCGATGGAAGGCATTTCCTCCACGTCCGGCCCGGGAGTTATCGAATCATTGTCGTCGCTGCATCCGACGAAAGCCAACAGCAGTCCCGATAAAGCGAACAGGTTGAAATATTTCAGTAAAATTTTCTTCATGAATATACTTCATTAAATCGTTATTCTATTACGGTCGCCGTGCCCTTGTAGTAGCCGGACAAGTCGCCATCGTACTGTACAATACTAAAAATCTTGAATGTCATTTCAATTTCACTTCCTTGAAGAGCCACAGAAGTATTGCCACCTGCGGCCAAATGAGCACCGTTCGTCGTATTAGCCTGATTATAAGTCACTCCTCCGTAAGCGATCGATATTTTCGCATTTTCCGCACTACCGGAAAATCCGTGAATAGCTCCCTCCATCATACTCTTCGGAACACGTACCACGGCATCCGCTGCCGACATTCCGGCCACGGTAGTGATACCTGCCTGCCGGGAAATATAAATCGCACAAATATCCGCATCTGTCTTATCTACCACTACCGACTGGATAGTCACCGGAGTGCCGTCCGCTCTCAACTGATATTGATTCGGAATCGTCGTATCATATACTTCGAAAGTACCGTTGTAGTTGCCCGATATTTTAAGGCTATTGTCTCCCAAATATTTGAGGTCGAGCGTCAACGAGTATTCATTATCCGCCGATTTCGACACACTGAATGTACCTGCCGCGTCTTCCAGATGTCCTTTAGAAACTTCGATTCTTTCTTCATCATACGGATTATAATAAGTAAACTCAAAAGCCAGATTCGTAGTTGTTATATCTACCTCCTGTCCGTCCAGTCCTGTATTCGGAACAAAAAGACGTACGTAATATGTATTTACATTATTCAAATCTGCAGCAGATGAAATCCCTGACGGAGTGAGATACAAGGCAACTCCTTCATTGGTCTTTTCATAGAAGGTAGCTTTGATATCACGTGTACTTTCTCCATTCAGAGTCAAAATATTGGTGGTGCTTTGCTTTATCTCGGTGTAATTACCTTCATAAGAACCTTTGAACTTTTCGCCCGAAAGCAACGTAAAACTAAAGGTTACCTTTATACTCTCTTCTGTCTTTTCGACTTTGAGCTTACCAGCCGAGCACACATCCGCCCATCCGTAAGGATCTACTGCGTCAATATCATCCGCTCCCAAGTTCGTCATGTTATAGAAAGCGTACTCCACATCTTCACCAGCGGTAATATCGATTTCTTGTCCGACCATTTCGGGAGTAACAGCCAGCATCAGATATTCGGCATCCGATATATCCTCCACCGTAGTCAAGCCGGCCTCCGGACTTAAATAAACATATTGGAAACCTCCTAACGTAGTAGCCACAACCGACTTCAACGCACGTACCTCATCGCCCAAAGAATATTCGCTCGGAAGCTTTTCCGGAGCCTTGTAAGCGCAATCCGCCTCGCCCGTAAATTTGCCGCCACCTTTCAATGTAAAGTCAAAAGTTGCTTTCACAGCGGATGTCTCATTTTCTCCCGGTGTCATTGTCACGGTGATCTTGCCCTGTGTCAACACGTCTTTCCATTCGTCGGGGCTAACGGTGACAATGGCCTCTCCGTCGGCATCCATGTAATAAACCACATAAGTGTCGTCATCAGAACCGCCTACCGTGACCGGATTGCCTACCAGACTCTTATCCACTCCCATCATTACATATTCCTTACCGCTTCCCATAAAGTCTTCCAACGTTTCCAGACTTTGCAACGGACTCATACATACGTATATAATGCCCTCCTGTTCAAAGCAGGACACCGATTTCGCTTGTATCGTCTTATCTTTATACGTATACGTATTAACAGTTTCTACCGGCTCCGGTTCAGGCTCGGGCGCCGGGTCATCGCTACTACATGCCACAAAACAACTCATTGTTAACATGAACAAGAAAAAGGAAATAAATCTAGTTTTCATATCTCTCATTTTTGGGGTTAATTATAAAATCGTGTGATTAAAAAAAGAATACATTGACGGGAGTATCCTGCGAGTAGGTGGTACGCACGTGGTGCGGGTGTACCTTATCACAATCGATAAAGTCAATAGTCAGCGTATGTTTGTCCCCATCGCGTGCCACGGTCATCGTTCCGCTGTCTATACGTGCATATTCTTTCATGGTTCCGTTGGATATTTTCTCGTACCAGGTTCCCTGCGGATATGTAAATACATTGGGATAACCCGAAGCAATGCCTCCCGGTTTCAGGAATTCGCGCGGAATACCCTTCGACTCTTCGTCACGTGCCACTACCTTATACGTACCAGCCGGAATACCTTGTGTCACATCCGTAGCCCATTCTACAAAGAATTCCACTTTCAGCACTCTTCCGTTGCCTGTCGGCCATGTTTCGGCAAGTCCTATCCCCTCTTCTGCCAGGTAAAGTTCGACTACCCGGCACGATTCATCTTGCAGGTAATAAGAATCGCCCTTATCTTGCAGACGGGCTTGTGTCCATTCGTTCAGGGCGAGATCGGTGGTCAGCGTAGAGTTCGGAGTTTCTTCCGTGCTTTCGTGACGGTCGATAGTAGTCAGTTTTCCCGTGTAGGTGAAATAACGTTTGAGCGACAAGTCACCTACCAACGTACCACTAATCGTATATTCGCCGCCGTCACTCCGTTTGACAGTCATTTTACCTCCGGATAGGAGGTCGGCATCAACGCTTGTGGAGTACGCTTTCACGTCACCATAAAAAGTACCGCCAGGCACTTCCACTTTTCCGGTCGGCAGATCCATCTGGTTCATGTATCCGAGGTTGAACGTCCATTCATTAAACGTATATCCGTTCGGTGCCGCATCAAAGGTGCTTTCAGGAAGCGGAAACTCCGTGGTTCCGGGAGCAAACGGCGGAACATTGAGGCTGAACGCCATTATCTTGCCCGGTCCTATCGGATTACCGGCAGCGTCCACTTCCATATCCGTATACAGAGTGAGCACAAAGTGATCCGTCCCCACTCCGTCTTCGTCTCCCCAGTATACCAAGTTGGAGTTGACAAACTCTACGGTTTCAGGAGTAGGTTTTCCATTTTCTCCGCCGTTTTTTTCGCCCTCCGGATTTTCTGTGTCATTGTCGCTGCAAGAGGCCAACGCACACGCAGACACAACAGCGAACAGGCAAACACCTAATAAATTCATTAATTTTAATTTCTTATCCATATAAGAGTTATTTTATATCGTTACATCATTAAAAAGAACTTCCGTAGTGCCCGCGAAGGCAATAAAAAAGGCAGGGTAATCCCGGGAAAAAAACTCCCGTTCTCCACACGGGTAGTCCTCCCCGCCTGTCATATATGTAAAGTTAAAATTAAGAGAGGGTCATTAACCTCTCCTTCCGTTTCACAACGGTAGTTCTTTTCTTCATACATCTATTCCGGAAACGTTATATCCGGTTGATTCATTAGTTGCAAGTTTCCAACTATTTAAAGAGCGCAATGTCAGGGAAAAGAATATAGTCTTTCAATGCTGCGGTAGAAAATTGCTGTCCGTCGAATAGTGCTATCGCAAGATAACACCCGCTCTCCGGTGCACCGGTTACATCCTGATAACTCATCCCGACAGAACCATCCTGATAAAGCAGGGGAGCAAATCCGAAATTACCTTTCGCATAAATATTGGAGGAAGCAGCTACGGAAAAGCCGTATAATGTTTGTAAAACCACCTCCTCTTCCAGTGCTGTATTATCAGCCGTCCTGCTATTGGCTGTTTCATCCACCTCCTGCGTCAGAATAAAATCTTTCTGTGCTGCGCCGATAGGAACCACAAAAGCCCCATCCTCGTAGGTAGCCTGCAATGAAATCGTAGCCTTCGAAGGATCTTTCAAATACTGCACCACCGGAGTACCGACTAATGACATTTTAATAGTGTAGCCATCACCTTCCGCATCTTTCGTCACCTCCGTAGCCGACAAAGAATATGCCTTATCTATCTTTTTCTTATCCCATTTCACATAAATCTGACTGCTCTCCCATGCTCCGAGCAGGTCGCTCGCTTCATACTGGTAGACATAATAGAAAAACTTCCGTCCCTCATTGGTACTGACCATCAGTTGGCAAGCACGCGGATTTCCGGTCTTGTTCTCTTTCAATACGAGCAAGAAGCCTTCTTCTTTCGAGGCTGAAGGGACTTCCACCCAGTCGATTCCTTTCTGTACACTCACCTTGAAATCGAACGAGCTGTTGACCCGCACCACGGTTTGTGAAGGAGCATTGCCAAGCCGCAACACCTGTTGGTCGGTATCGGGCGTAAAAATATTACCAGCCTGTGTCACCACAATCTTCTGTTCGTTGCTACCATCGCTTACGGTCACTTGCGTGGCACGTGACACATATTCATAATTAGCCCTGGCAAGTAATGTGATTTTCTCGTTTGTCACTTCGATCACCCTACACCAGTCCGCACCGGAAACAGCCGTCAGTTCCCCGGCAGCCTGCAAAGCCACTTCCACCGTTCCACCGCCAGCAGCCAGATCGACATCCGTGTCCACGATGCGTAAGCCCTGCGGCGTTTCATCATTATCCGTGCCGCACGCTGCCATCAGCAGGCAGCATACAGATAATACGATCATAAATAACTTGTTCATCATACTATTCTTCTATTGTTTTTTTAACTAATCTGATGGAAGCAAACGCATCCGTGTATCCGATGAAAGCCGCGTCCTCCTCCTGCGAGTTGTACACTCCGAAGATGAATCCGGAAACTTCCCCCATCCAGACTCCATTGTCCACCAGGTAAATGCCGTTAGTGGTAGCATAACTAATCAGTCCGATAGACTCACTACGGAGCACATAATCGTTCATTACGTCCCACATAGCCAGATAAACATATCCGCCCTGCACCTTTTTGAGAAGCTGCGGGGAGACAGAAAGTCCGCCGCGCGGCTTGTCATACATCACCAGAATATCATATTCCAACCCTTTGAGCCAGTAACTCTTCCCGTCTTCGTTCTTCAATAGCCGGACTTCCTGCGAGGCCACTTCCAGTTGTCCCGTTTCATCGTTCAGGCGGTAAAAATCCATCTGATAAGTGCCCGGATAATAATCATAGCTTTGATACCCGGCAGTGTAGACACCCGCCAGTTTGACTCCCGTAGCCCCTTCGTCGGTACAGACAAAGCTGATAAGCTCGTTCTTCCAGACAAAATTCTGCATCGTCTGCCCGTCTATCGTTACCGGTTCATGGAAACGTAGTCCGTCGGCGGTAAACATAAAAGGCACGGTTTTCTGATGCACTTTTCCTATTTCGTCGTAATAAGTCACGATAAACGTATAGTTGCTGCGAATCATTTGTCCTGTGTAGAGTCCGTCCATCAGTAAATCATATTCATAAAAGAAAGCATCGTCCTCCACCTTCTTAATTTTGGTGAGATATTGCTTCCACGTCTGGTCTTCGGTAAGTGCCTTCATCACAATCCGGTTGCCGTATTTTTTGCCTTTCAGTTCGATACGCTCGGCAGAAGCACTCGAAATAATAAATTCGTAGTCGCCTCCGAGCGTCCCGTTCGGGTCGTCAGACATACTTCCCTGCGGCTGCCCGAAATAATGCACCAGATAATTATAGGTATCGAATGACAACATCGTCGCCTGTTCCGACTTAACGCTATAGAGCGAACTGACCGTCTCATCTGCTTCCGACATCTGCGAAGCCATTGTCACCCGCTGACCATCAAACCTGCAAAGCAGGGTGATGCCTCCAAGCGAATAATCCTTGCCGATGTAATATTCCATCACCCAGCCATTCGGAGCCGCTTTCAAAAGTTCGCTGCACCGGTTCACATCGGCTGTGGCACGGTTGGCAGACGAATCGTCAAAGTAGTTCTCCTCCTGAAAGAGACATGACTGCAAGCCCAGGCAGGCAAGAGCTAACAAGAGGTATATTGTTATATTCTTCATAGTGATAATGTATAATTAAAATTCATACTCATTGAATCGTACTCAAGTCAATTTCGGTAATTTCCTGCTGACGACGCAGTACGATTTTGCGCAGTTCGTTGAGGTCGATTCCCCAAGTATCCCGCATATAGTTGTAAACAATAGCAAACTTTTTATTGATAGTGGCTGCACCCGTTTCTCCGGCAGCCCTCAACATATTATCCCAGTAGGTCTGCGTGTGGGTGACGTACATGGCTATGTTTTCCACGAAATCCTCGTTCGCCTGATTCATGGCATAGGCGGTCACGAAGCCGTCGGGCCACGCTATATCGTTTGTACGGGGCATGGCTCCCTCTGCAGTCATGTAGTAGTACCAGTCGGCTCCCACATATTTCCCCTCCGAGATCCGGTTGAAAGAAGGGTCGAAGTTCCGTTTCTGGTGCAGGATATGAGCGAACTCATGGTGCATCGTTTCAAAGTAATAGTTGTTCAGTTTTTCGATATTGATTTTCTTCACGTTGAGGTCGTTCACGTTGTAAAGCGTGATTTTCTTTCCGCCTTCTGCCGTACCGAGTACCATATTCCCGCTACTTTCGTAAGCAGGCGATCCGATGAGATGAAAGGTTTTAGGCACATATACGCGGAGAAAATCGATTCCAGCCAGTTCTACATAAGCGTCCATCCAGACGTGCTTGATGATTTTGGACAGTGCCACCGCTTTATCATAATCGGCAGGTACAAGATTGTATTTATGGTCGCTTTCGATGTCCTTCATGCGATACATGAAATCGATGTTGTAGGGATATGTGTAGTTGTCGAGTAACCAATCGTCGAAAGCGTTCCTCTCCATCGGTTCGGTGGAGAAAATGCTGTGCGCGGTGTCTATTTCGTCGCCATTGTTGCAAGCCCCCAGGCAGACTGCGGTAAGGGCAAGCAAAAAATAAATGAGCTGTTTTTTCATAACTTCCACTTTTTTCTTTGTTAATTTCTTCTCGGGTTGGGTTGTATTCCCGCCACGATCACACTCCGCGGAATTTGGATTGCGTAACGCAAGTCGTTCGGAGGCATTTCGTCGGTGACACGCTGGTTGGCCATATCACGGCGATAAATCAGGATGCCATATCGCTTGATGTCGGGCCAGCGCATCCCTTCGTGCAGGGTGGTGATACGACGGATATGCAGGATGCAATGGATGAGATTTTCCTGCATTCCCTCCTCAATCGTAAAGTCGGGGGCCAGTTGCTTTTTCGGTGTCTGTTGCGTGAAGGGGGTGTAAAAACTCATCTTGTTATAATAGGCGTTGATCTGTTCGGGTGTCAGCACCGATTTGTTGCGGGTGTAGGCACGTTGCCAACTCGTGATGTCGGCTGCCGACTGGGAATACATTTTCTTCAGCGCGTATGCTTCGGCACGACAGAGCAGGGTTTCGTCCGTAGAAAACAGTACAGGCATATAATAAAGGTATGTGCCCTCATAAAGTCCGCTCTTACGCAGAATACTGGCAACAAACCCGTTGGTGGAGAAAGGTTTCAGATAGAAATAATCCGAACTGCCCCACAACCCTGACGACAGACAGGTTTCGCTGGTGGCGAGCGTCTGGTTATGGAAGTAACGCGGACCTATCAGATAGTCACTCCCGATTGCTCCCCAGTTGGAAATGGTACTGCTTATCAACAGGTTGGCTTCATTGGAAGAGGCGATATAGGCATCTGCCTGCACGTTTCCGTTCACGGAAAGATTACCCAACGCTTCCCAGTTGCGCAGCAGATCGGCAGGATTAGTCCCCAATACACGGGTGGCAAAATCAATCACACGGTCGCAATTGGAGAAATCGGGCTTCATATAATAAAGGTAGAAACGGGCGGCAAAAGCATAAGCGGCTTTACGGGTGAAGTGATATTTGGGTACGGAGTAGCTGTCGTCCGAAATCAAGCCGATCCCTTCGAGGAGGTCACGCTCCACTTTTCGGTACACTTCTTCCAACGTGCCCCGCTCGTAACGGGGAGATACGGTGGTTTCTACCTCTTCCATATAAGGCACTCCTAAAGATTGGGAGGCATGAGTGTCATAGGCGTTGCAGAAGATATTCGCCAACATGAAATGACAGTAGGCACGGCACACGAGCGCTTCACCTCTCTGTGGGTCGAGTGACGCCGGATTTCCTTTTTCTTCGATGGCATTGAGCGCCATATTGGCGGCGGCTATTGCGCTGTAGTAACCTCCCCAAAGAGAATTGGGCGTGTCCTGATATTCTTCCTTGGTGTCTTGCCAGTGGTAGCACTCTTGTTCGGAAAGCTTGTAGTAACCGTAGGTAGGGCCACTATCATCAGAGTTATCGCTGTAAAGCTCGAACAGTTCGTTGGGCGACACGTCGGCATACGCCGATACAAGCAGTTTGGCTATTTTCTGGTCGGTGTTCAACTCCGTACGGTTGTCCGGCATTTCGTCCAGAAAGCCGTTGCAGGAGACGGTGGTCAGACCTAAACTTGCGGTCAGTACCAGTGCAGGGAGTATATGGTTTATCTTTTTCTTCATCTCTCGTATGTTTTTAGGTTGATTCTCTATTCTTTACTTACAGTCCCAGGCGCAGGGTGAGGGTGAACTGGCGGGGTACGGGCGATGCTACACCGCCGGTATTCACAAATTCCGGATCCTGCCCGTTCAGTTTCTTGTCGGCATAAATCAGGAAGAGGTTAGTGGCCTGCAACTTAAGCGACAAGTTGGAAATTTTGGCAGGGGCAATCCAGCTTTTCGGGAACTCATACATCAGTGATATTTCCTTCATACGGATAAAATCGCCTTTGGCAATACGCTCCGTGGAGTAGTTGTAAGCATTGTAAGCAAGATAGAGCGAGGTATTCGCCTGATATTGCGGGTCGCTTATTATCACTGGTATATTGGTTTTCGCCTCATCGCCGGAGACCGTCCAACGATTCTTAAACTCACGCGGCATGGCGGTGAGGTCGGAGTATTTATAGTTGAACACAGGGTCCAGTCGAACTACGTTGCCGAAAGAATAGGTCATAAAGACATTCAGTTTGAAGCCTTTGTAAGTGAATACGTTACCGAAACTTCCTGTGACAGTAGGGTCGGTAGGACCTTCATATTTCAGATAATCAAGTTTCTCCCGTTCCTGAAAGTTGACACCGGTAGTGGTCAGTTTTCCGTCAATCAGATACTGTGGAATACCGTCCGCGTCGAGCCCTGCAAAAGGGATGGAAAACAGTCCGCGCACGGGATAGCCTTCACGGGCGAAACCGTTGCCGGATACCAGTTCCATCATGCTGGTGAGTCCTTTCAGTTGGGTCACTTCATTTTTGGCGTAGGAGAAGATAAAGTCCGTATTCCACGAAAAATCTTTCGTGCGAATGTTGCGGGTGGAAAGGGTGAACTCCACACCGTGGGATTTCATCGTGGCTACGTTGGCATATTTGTTGATGAAACCGCCCACTCCCTGCGTGGGAACTACACCGATCAGGTCATAGTTGTTGCGCTGATACCAGTCGGCAGAGAAATTGATCCGGTTTTCGAGCAAACCGAGGTCGATGCCGATGTTCAGTTCATGCTTTTTCTCGTAGGTGAGTTCGCTGTTCTCGATGTCCTCGATGTAAAGTCCCGTTTCCTGAATATCGGTAAAAGGACGATAGGGAGAGAAACTGCGGATGATGGCTTGCGAATTGGTTACTTCCGCCGGACCGCGATCGGCAGTAAGAGAGTAAGAAGCTTTCAGAGTCAGGTTGGAAAGAGTGGGTTGGAGCGCTTTAAAAAAAGCTTCCTCATGCACGTTCCACGCACCGGACAAGTTCCACGTGGGCAGCCAGCGTGACGAACGGCTGCGCCCCATGCGGTTGGTTCCTTCATAACGAAAAGTTCCGTTGAGCGTGTAACGGCCGTCATAAGAATAGGTGGCGTTGAGAAAGCTCGCAATGCTACGGGTTTCGGAGTGCCCCAGACTGTAATAACGCGAACCGGACTCTATTCCGTTCTTGAAAAACTGATAGACGTAGGAAGGAATTTCCCCCATCGAATATTGCATTCCCCAGCCCTGAAAGGAAGAATATGCCTTTTTAAGACTGTTCACTTCCATACCGGCAAAGAAGTTAGTGATGTGTTTTTCGGCAAAAAGGTGATTCCATGAGAGGGTTCCGCGGAAATCGAGCCCCAACATACGGCGGTCCTGGCGCTGGTAGATTCCCCCCTCGGGCAGCAGGGTGATAGGCAGGGCGTATGGATTGTCGGGGTCTTTATAAAGCAATCCGTTTTGTTCGCGGATGGTGGCGTCGTCCATACCGGTACGGTAGGCAACGGCTTGGTTGGCATCGTCGAGCACGTTGTGTTCCTGCGACGAGGTCTGGTATCTCACAGCTCCGAGGGCACTTAATTCAAGTCCTTGAATCACTTTCCATTTCAGCTCGCCTTGAAATTTCACATCTACCATGTTGATTTCGATGTAGTTATTATCCAGTTCGTGAAGAATGTTGAATGGAGCGTAGTTGCTGATATAATCCGCAGACGGGTCGAGCGTACGGCTCGTATTGAGCGCGTAAGAATAAGGGTTGATATCGAATCCGCGTGACATCTTTCCGGAAGCGATGTCGAGGGTAGAGCTCATCGTTCCCGGTGCGTTTTGCTGACGGTAGGAAGCGTTAGAAATCAGGTTGATCGACAGGTTTTTATAAAGATTATAGGTGGTGTTTACATTGGCTGTGTAACGCTTCACTTTGCTCTGCTTGTACCAGCCCGGATCGAGCATAGCGCTCAACGAGGCATAGAAGGATGATTTTTCCGTTCCGGCGGTGACGCTGACGGAATGATTCTGCGAAATGGCATTGGTGAAAAGCACGTCGAACCAGTCGGTGTTACGCATTTCCGCTTCACGGAGATAAGCATTGCGGGATTCGGGGGTGTTGAGAAGTCCGCGCTGGCCGTTGCTGTTATTATACTCGTCGATGAGACGATACATACGACCGTACACTCCCGTGTCTTTGGTACGGAAAAGGTCGGCACTGTTCAGCCAGCCTTTCTGCTCCATCTCTTTATAGATACCCATCTGTTCCTGCGAATTCATGATATTGAATTCTTTGTAACTGGGTATGGCACGGGTGGTAAACTCACCGGTATAACTGATTTTGCTGACTCCGGCACGGCCTTTTTTGGTGGTGACCACAATCACGCCTGCCATCGCACGTGCACCGTAAATGGAAGTCGCCGATCCGTCTTTCAATATCTGAAAGCTCTCGATGTCGTCGGAATTCAGCCCGGCTATGGCGGAACTGATTAATGTCTCCGCATCACCGGAGGAAAGATCGTCGGGACCTACGTCGATGGCATCTTCAAGAATCACTCCGTCTACTACCCAAAGGGGCTTGGAACTTCCGTAAATGGAAGTAGCACCGCGCACACGAATCTTAGGAGCGGTACCGAAAGTACCCGAAACGTTCTGAACGGAAACTCCTGCCGCACGACCTTCCAAGCCGCGACTGATGTCGGGCAGACCGTCCAGTTTCACATTATCGGCATCCAATTGTTTGGTGGCTCCCGTAAACAGGCGTTTGTCCATCTTTTGCATACCGGTCACCACCACTTCCTGCAATACTTCGGAGTCGGATTTCATCATCACCTTGATTGTCCCCGGCTTAATAGGAACATCCTGCGGCTTCATGCCGACATAGGTGATTCGCAAAGTTCTTGATGAACTTATACGTTTCATAGCCCATTCCTCCGCAAATATCTAAATATAAAGTCTTTAATAAACATAAAAAAGAAGATACCTAAAGAGAATACAAGCAAACAAATGCGGAACTATAAGATAAAAATAATCTTCTTTTTTTGCCTTTAATCTACTTTTTTCGTCTTTTACCGGTTTACTGAAGAGGTAGAAAATATCTTTTATATAATGACCTTTCCAGTTCCCAAATAGCTTTTATCCTGAACTCCAAGTGACAATATAAAAGATAACGGTCACGAAATTCATAATCTTCCCGAAAACTATCCTTTTTCTACCGATAGATGCTAATTAATGATTTTTCATGTGTTATTAAACATCTTATCAGGCTATTTTATCACATTTAAATATCAAAAAGAAACTTCTTTTGAATTATCAACCATCACAAAGGCATAGAAATTCACTTTTACACACTCGTTTCATCTGCATTTCTTTTTCATCAATAGTATTTTGTCTATACAGTTCAATTTCGCATTTTTTTTCATATTTTTCTTTGTTTTTCTAAAAATGTGCTTACTTTTGCAAATAATTAAATAACAAAACAGACTATTCTACTATATAAAAACTATATGAAAAGAAAACTAACGCTGTTATTAACTTGCTTATTAGCAAGCATTAGCCTGACAATTGCCCAAACCTCTAAAAAGGTAACAGGCGTTGTCTTCTCCGAGGAAGACAATCAACCTGTCATAGGGGCATCTGTTGTAATTAAAGGTACATCTATCGGAACTACCACTGACCTTGATGGAAAGTTCGTGATTAGTAATGTACCAAGTTCATCAAGAACTTGGTAATCATTAGTCCATTCCTTCTATTTTCGTCTTTAATTCTACTTTTTATTGTTCCTCTTTCTCCCTATCTCCTTCCTTTTCCATAGGATCCTTAACCAGTTTTTTGGAGGTATGAAATCGAATTTCAATGTCTATATGGCAGTCATTATCCACCGTGCAGTCTATATCTGCCGAATCGTCAACAATTAGATTTAAAACATGGCACAACACTTCGGGAAATCCGGGAATAAATTCAGACTTTCCAATGATACAAGCAGAATAATTATGAATAGTTGTCCAATCGGGGATAGGACTCTGACCGTCAAATTTACATTTACACATACGTCCTATTGAAGAGCGCGAACAATTCGAATGGTTCGCCACATATCTTTCCGGAATATTATTCAACTGTTCTATCTTAAAAATACGATCCACCACCGCTTTCTTCACATCGTCGTCACTATGACGGACACCGGTTGTTTTACTCTGTTTATCTCTACTTTTTACTTTAAATTTCTTGCTTTCCTTTTTCATAATTTATTTTTATATTATTCCACAAAAGTCCGATATTTCTTTTAACATTTGTGTTCAAGCATGACACATTCGTTCTTATTCCATGAATAAATTTAAATATGGATAGATTTGGAGGTACCCATTTTCTACCCAACTGACATAATCAAAAAAAACAGGTCGAATCTTTTAATGCATCGACTCATTCAAGCATGACACATTCGTATCCATTCTTTTTTTATGCGTCAAGCTTGGACAACCTTTACGCAACTCATCTTCTACCTTTGCCACCGTAATCAAAAATAAACCGAATAAAAAAAATGACTGAAATCAAAAAGAATCATTCACTTCAACGGATACGGCTTATGAAGCAGGCCGCTGTCATCCGGCAAAGTAATGGCATGAGCCGACACGATGCACTCGTCACGGCTCACCGGATAGGAAAGCTTATCCGACAAATGCATCACGGAAACGTCTGTTTCCGATATACCAAGCAGGATGGAACCATCCGTCGTGCCACCGGCACACTCATCGGCTACGAACATAGTTTCCGCCGCCCGTACACACCGAAACCGGAGAACACATTTGTCGTCTATTACGACATCGATGCCAAAGGCTGGCGCACCTTTCATGCTGAAAATTTTCTGGATATCGAAGTGGAATGAACCTACAAGAAAAAGGAATGAATCAGCAAAAACGAAAAGAGTGGGAAGCTCTTTGCAGACAGTATAATGTAGACTCCCTGCAAGAAGCGATTCAAGGTTGCCGGGAAGAATTAGAATTTCTCATTCACTGTGCCGAACGGCTCGAACCTCCTACAGAGCAAGATGAAGACAGCAAGAAACGCCGTTTAACACATACAAGAAGCGCCGCTTTTCCACACTAGGAAGCGCCGTTTAACAGATGCAGGAAACGCCGTTTCTCCTTGCCAAATTCAGAGAAGCGACTATTTTTTAACAGAGTATAATTTTATTAACATTTATCAGTATCAAGTATGGAAAATTGGAGATTTATTGAAGAAAACCCCGACTATATGATTTCAGATCATGGGCGGGTATTGAGTTTCAAGGGCAAATCGAAGTTAATTCTTTGCACTAAAATCATCGGAACCGGTTATGAAACGGTATCACTCCTGAATAAAGGAATTTGTACCGATTACAACGTCCACCGCTTAATTGCCAAAGCATTTATTCCGAACCCGAAACATCTGCCGCAAATAAACCACCTTGACGGAAACACAATGAACAACCACGTGTCAAACCTTGAATGGTGCGATGCATACACCAACACGATGCACGCCATCCGCACAGGATTACGCCCCACCGGAACAGGTTCCCGCAAAACTCCCTGCGCCGTAACGGATGCGAAAGGAATCATTTTACGTGCCTATCCGTCTATGAAAGAAATGGGCAGAGAGGAACGCCTGAAACCGTCACACCAACACTGGCTCATCCTGCAACTGAAACATCCGGATCGTGTATGGCTACATAACCTACGTGCAAGGCAACATCGGGGAAACGATTTCATGAAGGTTCCCTTTGCCAATTCATCGGCTTTATCACAGCTGCCTGTCTTTTTAAACTCATTGGCAATAACGGATACGGCTGTACCACCGATTCACGCTCCCTTCACTCCGGTACACCACTCGGTGACAAAGCAATATTACCGTCAACTGTCTGCAGAGGAGGCTGCCGCCTTCGGATTCACCTCCCCTACTATACGCAAACAAGAAAGGAGGATTTCACAATGAGAGACACCATCATCATCCACTGTTCCGCCACTCGTGCGGGACAGGATTTTACCGCTGCCGACATCGACCGCTGGCATCGTCAACGCGGCTTCCGTTCTATCGGTTATCACTTCGTCGTCCGTCTCGACGGCACGGTTGAACCGGGAAGGGATGTTGCCCTCGACGGAGCACATTGCACGGGATGGAATCATCGGTCTATCGGTATCTGCTACATTGGCGGACTGGACAGGAACGGTCGGCCTGCCGACACACGAACGGAAGCGCAGCGTGAAGCACTTGTCCGGCTGGTAGAAGATTTGCGCCTTGTCTTCCCTTCTCTGCAACAGGTGATAGGAGATCGGGACACCAGTCCCGATCTTAATGGAGACGGTATTATCTCACCGAACGAGTATATAAAATCCTGCCCCTGCTTCGATGTAAAAGCGGAGTTTATTCAATAATTATCAGTTATTTATTATCAATTATTTACAATCAGTAATTTATCATCATGGCCCGCATTTCCAAACCCGGATTAGATTATTTTCCCCTCGATGTCAATTTTCTGCAGGACAGAAAAGTACGCCGCATCTCCTGTCGCCACCATGCGGCAGGGATTGCTGCGCTCACTTCACTGCTTTGCCTCATTTATAAAGAGAAAGGTTATTATATTTCGTGGAACAAAGACACGCTCTTCGACATCGCCCAGGAAGCGTGTTGCGAGGAGGAGGAAATGCAGGCCATCATTGATGATTGCCTGGCGGTGGGGCTGTTCGACGATCTTATATATAAGGAGTACGGTGTATTGACCTCACAGGCCATTCAGGAACAATATCATAAAATCATCACCGACAGCCGGAGAAAATACAAATTACCTCTGGAACATTTCTGGCTTATCAAGGAAGATTTTAAAGATGTAACAGAATCCCATGATTTTGCTACAACAATGCCACAAACAAAAGAGGAAACGGATACAGATATCAAAGGTAAACAGGAAATGGATATGGAAAATGAGATCAAATCTGAAATCAAAAAAGACAAAGAGACAGAGAGACAAGGAAAATGCCAAAAAGAGAATGAGAGGATAATGCCGCCCGTTCCGTCAAACAGCGTTTTTCAGGCTTCGCCTGTCGTTGTAGAGGGTTTGTCTTTGGATAAATCGATTGGAAGAGAAAAAACGGAATCTATTGCGGAGACGGTTTCTGAAACAATTTCTGAAACAGCTCCGGGAACAGCTCCGAAAACGGTCTTAGAAACAGCTCCGAAAACGATTTCGGAAGGGATGCAAACGGGAGGGGGATCGGAAGCTATACTTCTACTAAATATGCAAACAATCGGTATCCGGAACGAACAGACAGTGAAAGCGATTGCCGCCCTTGCCCGACGTAAAGAACTGGGAGGTCCCGGCGGGATTTTATGGAAAATCCTTAGTTCCCAATACCGCCCTACCCTGCTCAAAAAGAACGAACCGGGTGATTACATTCTTTGGGCGCTCAATCATCCGACGGAATTTGAAAACACATACAACGGGACACTGAAAAAGCTAATCAGGGGAAGATAAACCGGGAAAAAGTCTGAATATAAAAACGAAACATGCCATCATCATTCGTTTATATCATAAATTCAGGCAAAGAAAGATAGAAAACCAAGAACTATCGCATCTTTATCATACAAGGAAAAGGCCTCGACTTGTAGAGCCAGTATTTGTAACTCGAGAAACCAAAGAATAAAGTAAATCATAAAAAGGAAGAAAAAGAACCTATCAATTTGTTATTCTAAAAAAGATTTGTACCTTTGTGGTACAAATTACCCCCCTTAGTTGAGAAATACTAAGGCTGACCCATCAATTAAAGATGGGTTTTTTTATATATAACGCTATGGAAGACAAAAAGAAAGTAATAGTCTATGTAGACGGTTTTAATTTCTATTACGGGCTGAAGTCCAAAAAATGGAAAATGTGTTATTGGCTGGATTTAGTCAGCTTCTTTAATAGTTTTCTAAAGCCCTATCAAGAATTGGTAGAAGTCAATTATTTTTCAGCTCGTCCAACAGATGCAGGCAAACACGATAGGCAAGATAAACTATTTCAAGCAAACAAATGCAACCCTAAATTTAACTTGATATTGGGTAAATACCTCAAAAAAGAGATTAAATGCCGTTATTGTGGTGGTATCATTCATTCTTTTGAAGAAAAAGAGACAGATGTACGAATAGCTACAAAGATTCTGTCGGACGCCTATAAAAAGCGCTGTGACATTGCTATCATTGTATCAGCAGACAGCGATTTAATACCACCTGTAGAGCTGATA
Source organism: Bacteroides sp. 1001302B_160321_D4 (assembly GCF_015667765.1). Taxonomy (NCBI): domain Bacteria; kingdom Pseudomonadati; phylum Bacteroidota; class Bacteroidia; order Bacteroidales; family Bacteroidaceae; genus Bacteroides; species Bacteroides sp. 1001302B_160321_D4. The sequence goes on from NZ_JADPLO010000014.1 coordinate 74,721, forward strand.
AGAGAATTTAACCCGTTACAAAAGGTCTATGTATATTTTCCTCCTAACAGATATTCATCTAATTTATCGAACCTAAGTGATGGCACACGTAAACTTGATGGCGCTTTTAATATATTCAAGAAACATATATTGCCCCAAAAAGTGCAGCTACCAAACGGATATGTAATAGAACGCCCGAATGAGTGGAAATAAGATTTCAGATCGACCTATCTTGCCGTTGAAGGCACGAAAAGCTGTCTTCGAGAAATTGGAAGATATCGCTGATGTGGCTTCCATGTCTCCGGAAGACAGGGAGCGATACGACAATAGCGTCAAGGTGTACCGCGATTATTTGGTGACAATGGATGCAGCTGAACAAAAAGGGATGAAAGAAGGGATGGAGAAAGGGATAAAAGAAGGCGCCCAAAAAGCCCAACTACAAATAGCGCGGAATATGAAAGCCAAAGGGATAGACAACCAATCTATTGCCGAATGTACTGATTTACCTTTAAGCATGATCGAAGAGTTATAGAGTAATTAGACAAAAGAAGTTAAAAGCACTCATCAATCCACAATCAGCCACCCTCTCTTGCAAATATATTTGTTATTTTTGCGGAGTAATAACATTATTACGTTCCAAACAGATATTTGGGGCATAGCTCTAAAGGAGACATTAATTATGGGAAACAGTTTAAAAAAACAGAAAGAAGCTTTATTGGCTGCTAACAACACCAAAAAGAGCAAAGGTGAGAGACTTGGATGGAAATCAATAAGCGAATATAAAACTGTGTCTCTCAAAGAAATTGTCGGAAACGGGAATCGTGTAAACGAAACAAATATTCCTGTAAATACAAGTATAAGACTTGTACCGTAATGCTGGATAATATAAGGCCTTATAAGATGATATTTATTCAAAAAGCGTCACCAAATGTTGGTGACGCTTTTGATTTTGCATATATTTATAAATTCTACTCAAACAGAAAAGATATCTGTCAAAGACTAAAATGCACAACTATACAGAAACTCTACGTATATTTATGACTTGTGCCAGCATTGTCCCTCTCATTTTACAAAAATTCCCACTAGCTTCATTTGTGATAAATGGTGCTCAAAGTTTAGATTTAGAATCTAACAAAATAGAAGGAAGAGCCAACAATCAAAGGTTCAGATTATACAAAAACATGGCTACCCAATTATTTGGTAAAGAACGTTTTGAACATTACGAATTTATAGAAATCAGTTCTTACCTGATGGTAAACAAAAAAGAGTGTTCTGATATAGAGAGAAAAAAAGACAGAATTAAAGAAACCCTTCTTAACCTATATGACATAGACAGCTAAAACAAAAGAGGTGAGTTCCCCTTCACAGGGTAGCCCACCTCTTTCTCTTCATACACAAACATTCAAATTATCAGGTACCAGATGTTAGTCAATGTAACGGATGCCATCCATTTTAAACATACCTCCCTACATACGGTCGCCACCCAAAGCCTGATACAACGTAATCACACCCTGAATTTCGGTAAAGCGGTTCGCCACTTGTGACAGTTGCGCGTTGAGCAACGTCTGTTGTGCCGTCAGCACTTCCAGATAAGTGGTGTTGCCATGCTTCATCAACAGGCTTGTGCTCTTAGCGGCTGTTTGCAAAGAGGCTACCTGCTTGTCGTAGTAGTCGGCTTTCTCGCGGGCAGTCTGATACTGTACCAGTGCCTCGTTCACTTCCACACCTGCATTCAGCAAGGTTTGTTCGAACTTTTATGTAAAGGTTTGCATAACATTTCGAGAAGGAACTTTTCAATATGCTTAACCAACCCTAACTCTACATCTCTTTCGTTATATTCGTCAGTGAAAGTCAGCATATCAAAAATATAGGGGTCTTTTAAGGTTTCTTTTACCTGCTTGGCTTGTATTTCCGGGAGAGTGGAATCGAAGTTGTTTGCCAATGCCCCGTAAGTATGGTAGTAGTCCTGATTGATAGCTTCAATTAAGAAATTACGACTCCATCCACTCTTCAAACATTGAATCATGTACCAATAGCGGGCTTTCAGGTCTTTTACCCGTTGTATTAAAGTGATGTTGTGTGACCAGCTTAACTGTTTTATCGGAAGAACACAATTTGACATTTCTAATTTGGCAACCACTGGTTGCCAAATTGTAAGCTCTTGATTATATTCTTTATGAAACTGAATCATACACCTGCAATTTCGTGGGGAAAAGCCCTTCACTTTCGGATAATCATTCTTCAAGTCATTGGCAAGCTGTTCAAGTGCATTGTTCCCCCATCCTATCTGCTTCTGGCTTTCACAAAGAAGTTTGCCGATGTCCCAATACATAGAAAGCATTTCTTCATTAGCGGAATAAATCGCTTTTTTCTGTGCGAGTGCCACCCGTGCTTTGACTTGTTTAAGCAAAGTAGCGTAGTTAAATATACTATTTTGAATTTCCATTTATTATTTTTCGTTTTAGATTAAAGACACTATAGGTTATTCCTACCCAAGCATCATTCAGCCGATTACCCCAAAGCAAAGAGACCTTCCTTGGTAATAGAGTGGCAAATATAATGATAATTGAACCATTACGGATACACTATCCGATAAATTTGCCTGCCTTTTCCGTCATACCACCACTTTGTCACGAGTGCAAACTAATTCTTTAATTAGTGTTTACGATATAACACAATTTGTTAACAGATCTGTAATACTATCTTAATCTGCCTTGTCTTCCTTTGCACCGTGAAACAAAAACACTGGTGTTAACGACTTTATTGCATTTAATAAATTAAAAGAAGCAAGGTAAAAAGATTATGAAAAGTAACAAATGGCTGCTTTCTCTGGCAGTTGGATTTCTGTGCTGTGGTTCTGCATACGCACAGACAACAGTGAAAGGAACAATAACGAGTGAAAGCGGAGAACCGTTAATCGGGGCTACCATCGCTGTAAAAAACTCGACAGACGGTACGGTGACCGACATTGACGGCAACTACTCCCTGAAAACTAAGAAAACATTAAGTTCCAAAGATTTGCTCCTATTTAGTTATGTAGGATATAGTGACTACGAAATCGGGAGCCGGCGCACCCAAAGGTATCGGCGTATCTTATAGCGGTAACTTCAGCATAGACGATGTGATGAGGTGGCCGGATTATCAGTATGAATTCGGACAGGGACTGCCGAGTAACATCGGTCCGGCAGGGTCCATCTATGAGGGCGAACCATACTACTCCTACGGAAAAGCGGAAGACGGCAGCTACGCAAGCACCAGCGGAACGAGTAGCGCATACGGAGCACGTTTCGATGCCAACAGGAAATTCTACCAATATGATCCGGCGACACAGGGACGTGCCTCCGAAGCGACTCCCTGGGTAGCGTATAAAAACAACCGCAAGGATTTGTTCCAGACGGGCTACACAATTACCAACTCCGTAGCCCTGACCGGAAAATCCGACCGGGGCAGCGTGCGGGCTTCCATCACCCACACCAAAAACGAATGGATTCTTCCCAATACAGGTTTCCAGCGCATCACTGCCATGATTTCCGCCCAACAACAGATTTCGCGGGCACTGCGCATCAATTTTAAATCGAGCTATACCTACCGCAAGCTCAACAATACGCCTGCCCTGGGGTATAACAGTAACTCCATCTCTTACTTTCTCATCTTCCAGAATCCGAATGTCAACCTCGACTGGCTACGCCCGATGTGGCGTACCGGACAGGAAAATGTGAAACAGCTCCAGCCTTACAGTTCCTTCATCGGAAACCCGTATGTCATTCTATACGAATCTGAAAATCCGTCAGAGAAACATAGTAACGTTTCCTCCGTTTCCGCCAACCTGCGTATCAACAGCAAGTTCGATTTCATGATCAGGTCCGGTATTCAACTATCAGCCGACCAGCGCGAACAACACCGTCCTATCAGCGATGTGGTATTTGGTAACGGATTCTTCAAAAAACAGAATGTGTTCGATTATGAATTAAACAGCGACGCTTTATTTACGTACCATGATTCCTTCGCTAACGGATTGCACGTCAATGCTTCGGCGGGAGGAAACATGATGCAACAGAGCTATGATATGCTCGCCGCCTCGGTGGTGGGACTGATTACGCCGGGAGTCTACAAACTGGCAAACGGTGTCTCCAACCCGAACGTGCAGACTGTCATCAAAAAGAAAGCATTGAACAGTCTTTATTTCACAGCCAACTTCGCATATAAGGATAAACTGTTTCTCGACGTCACCGGACGTAACGACTGGTCGTCTACCCTACCGAAGAACAACCGTTCCTTCTTCTATCCGTCGGTCAGCGTCAGCGCAGTGATGAACGAACTGTTCCTAATGCCGGAACCAATCAATTTGTTGAAAGTAAGAGGTTCTTTCGCCCAGGTGGGTAACGACACAGACCCTTACAAAACATCGCCCTACTACGGAACGAGCGATTTCCCCGGATCGGCTGTCGTTGCTTCCACACTGTACAATCAGGACTTCAAACCGGAAATTTCAACCAACTACGAAGCCGGTTTCGACCTGCGTATGTTCCAAAACCGCATCGGGCTCGATTTCACATTCTATTACAACCGCACCAAAAACCAAATTCTGGATGCTCCGATGGACCCGACTACAGGGTACAGCAAAGCGACTATCAATTCGGGATGTGTCCGCAACCGTGGTTATGAAATCCAATTGGACGTTACCCCGGTAGTCAGCAGAGATTTCCGCTGGAACGCCACTTTTACCTGGTCTAAAAACGAAAACAAGATTATTTCGCTGGCGGAAGGGGCAGACGAGAATCAGTTAATCAGCAGTATCGGCAACGTCTCCATCATCGGACGCGTGGGAGGTACGACAGGCGACCTCTGGGGCTACAAACTAGTGCGCGACCCGGAAGGAAACGTTGTCATCAATGATAACGGACTGCCCGAACGTTCGGGAGAGATTGAATACGTAGCCACAGCCTATCCGAAATGGAAAGCCGGATTGTATAACGAATTTTCCTACAAAAACTTTACTCTTAGCGTCCTGCTCGACGGACAAGTGGGAGGAAAAATGTATTCGCACTCTCACCACAAAATGACGGAACAGGGAAAACTGGCACATACCCTGAACGGACGTCTGCCGGGAACGGAATTTTATATGTCGAAAGATGATCCGCGCATTGCCACCGCCGGACTTTCACCACAGGACGGAATGTATATGATTGCCCCGGGTGTAGTGAAAAACGACGACGGTAGCTTCTCGAAAAACACTAAAGTGGTAACCGTGGAAAGCTATTATAAAGAGTACTATCGGATGGCAAACGTGGAGACGAACACTTTCAGCACCGATTTCCTCAAACTGCGTGAAATGAGACTGGAATATAAATTACCGGGCAGCACACTGAAGAAAACTCCTTTCAGCAAAGCATCGATAGCGTTTTATGCACGCAACTTGTTCTGCATCACGGATTATCCTTTATTTGACCCCGAATCTGCCGCCCTCAACGGAAGTTCGATGGTAACGGGTGTAGAAACGGGTTCACTGCCTACGGCACGTACTTTCGGATTAAATATTAACTTATCTTTTTAAACACTGACTCATGAAAACCTATAATTTTTTAAAGAATATAGCAGGAGGAATAATAGTGTGCGGAACACTCTGTACAACCTCCTGTACCAGCTTCGACGAACTGAATACGGACCCCACCCGCATGGACGAGGTGAATCCCGGCACACTGCTCAACCCGATTCTCTACGAAACGTCTGTCTACAACTGGAAACTCTACAACAACTACACCTACGACCTGATGCAATGCGCTGTATCTACTTCCAGCACTAACGGTGTCGGATGGTGGTATATGACGGACAGCCAGGGAGACGGCACATGGACTACCTTTTATAAATGGATCAATAACGCCAAAGAGATGACGCGTCTCACCGAAAAACTCCCGGAGGCTTCCAAACAACCCAATTATGACGCCATCTCACTCACACTGCAAAGTTGGCTGTACCAGATTCTAACCGATGCTTTCGGTGACGTCCCGATGAGCGAAGCCTGCTCTGCCGATGAAGGAATACTCGCACCGAAGTTCGACACCCAACAACAAGTGTACCGACAAATTATCGACAACCTGAAAACGGCAAACGAACTGTTTGACGAAGCTAACGGACTGATCTACAACCAATCGGGCGAAATGTTGTACAACACGTCTAAAGGAGATGCAACCGGTATAAAGAAATGGAAGAAGTTCTGCAACTCGCTCCGCCTGCGTGCATTGCTCCGCGTGATCGACGTTCCGGAGTTCAACGCGAAACAGGAATTGCGCACGATGCTAACCGATCCCGCCACCTATCCGGTATTCGAATCGAACGATGATGCCGCCCTGCTTGCCATCAGCGGAACTTATCCGCAGGAAGCTCCGCTCACCCGGCCGCAGGATTTCACTTCATACGTTCAGATTTCCGAGTTCTTTGTCGACCTGCTAAAAGGATGGAACGACCCTCGTCTGCAAGTGTATGCAACGCAGGTCACTCTGCCCGACCAGACAAAGGATTATGTAGGCTTGCCCAGCGGTTATCAGACGTTGCCCTCCATCACGGCTTCGGGACTGAATCAAGAAATGGCGAAAGCTCCCATGAAACTTGCCATGATGCCTTATGCCGAAGTTGAATTTATCAAAGCGGAACTACTGAAGAAAGGAGTGATCGACGGAGGAAGCAACGCTGCCAAAGAAGCGTATCAGAAAGGAGTGCAGGCAGCTATCGAACAGTGGGGACAGGTATTGCCCGACAATTACTTTGAGAATCCGGAAGCGGCTTATGACGATACTTTGGAACGTATCATGAACCAGAAATTCGTCGCACTGTTCTTCTGCGACTATCAGCAGTGGTTCGAATATAACCGTACCGGCTTTCCTGTGTTGCCCGTAGGACCCGGCATCGCGAATGCCAACAACCAAATGCCGAAACGTTTCAAATATCCGGCTGCCCTGCAACGTACCAACCTGAAAAACAAAACTATCAGGCTGCCAAGCAGAATATGGGAGGTGATGATTTTAATATTCGATTAATGTGGCAACAATAACGGAATATGGCAAATAAAGAAATGTATCAACCATAAATTTAAAATTCAATGTATATGAAGAAAATTATCAGTATGGCTGTCATGTTATATATAACAATGACAGCAATAGCACAGAAAGGAGAACTTGCCATGAACGAAAATATCCGCGGAAAGGAAAATGTTTCAAGAAACGTTGCGGAGAATACGGTAGGAAATACAGCAGAAAACAAACTGGAGAAAGAAGCGACTCCCGTAGGGAAGAAACCAAAAGCTACATTTATATTCGACGTATATGGAGAGATTCCGACAACTAAACCGGTGTTTGAAACGGAACATTATCTAGGTAGTGACATTACCGGAAAATGGAATACTTTCATCCAGAATTACACGCACGAGTATGATGTAACGATCGGATTCACTGATTCTTCCGTTGAGATTTTGAAGCCTTCCATTTACAAGGCAGTCAACAAGGTGAACAAATATTATAAAAAGGCACTGAAAAAGGAAGAAGTGAGCCGGGAAGTTGCTACATCCAACATGGCACACATTCTGGATTGTGCCAATGTGATGTGTTTCGACGATAACAGCAAGTCTTTCGAAGAGGCTGTAAAGTCGGCAGACGAACCGGAAGAGATTATCGCATTATTCAATCAAGTCACTCTAAGAAAGTTATAAGCAATGAAAAAAGTATGTAATAGAAATATGCTGTTTGCGGCAATCTTATGTCTCCAGCTAAATGTTGTTGCCGCTTTTGGTCAGACTGTTGTGAAAGGCAGTGTGAAAGATAACACAGGTAAGCCTGTCAGCGGTGTAGTAGTAACTGACGGTGCGCATTTTAAAACAACCGACGCGCAAGGAAACTATGTTTTGAACACCGATCCGGCACGTTATCCGATGGTTTACATCTCTACTCCGGCAGACTATGAGCTTCCTTCCAAAGAGGGTGTAGCCGACGGCTTCTATCAGTATTTGGATGCGAAGAAAAGCGAGAATCAGTGCAACTTCGTTCTGACCAAACGGCAGAAGCCAGCGGATGAATTTGTATATATCGCCATTTCCGATCCGCAAGTGAGGAACGAGAAGCAACTGGACCGCTTCCGCACAGAAACAGTGCCCGACCTGAAACAAACTGCCGACTCGCTAAAGAACTTCGAAATCGTTGGTATGGGACTGGGCGACCTTGTGTGGGATGCCATGAACTTATATGCTCCTTACCGGCAAGCCGTCTCTAATTTAGGTATCACAATGTTCCAACTAATGGGAAACCATGATTTCAACCTGCTCTACAAGTCCATGACACAGACGGACCATCCGGCAGACGGATATGGGGAACAGAATTATTACCAGTCGTTCGGTCCGGCCAACTATTCATTCAACATTGGAAAAATCCATGTAATCGCAATGAAAGACATCGATTACGATGGTAATAAGAAATACACGGAACGATTCACACCGGAAGATCTGGACTGGTTGAGAAAAGATTTAAGTTATGTGCCCGAAGGAAGCACCGTATTCCTGAACGTACACGCTCCGGTAGCCAACAACACGGTATCGGCCGGTGGAAATGCACGCAACGCCAACGCGCTTTTCCAACTATTAAGACCGTATCAGGTTCATATTTTCTCGGGACACACACATTTCTATGAGAATCAGCAACCTGCGCCTACTATTTATGAACATAATATCGGAGCTGCCTGCGGTGCATGGTGGGCAGGACACGTGAACCGTTGCGGAGCGCCGAACGGTTATCTGGTGGTAGAAGTGAAAGGTGACGATGTGAAGTGGCGTTACAAAGCGACAGGCTGTTCTCCCGATTATCAGTTCCGGCTCTACAAGCCGGGAGAATTTGAAAGCCAGAAAGACTATGTGGTAGCCAACATCTGGGATTGGGACAGAACGTATACGGTAAACTGGTACGAAGACGGAGTATTGAAAGGTGCCATGCAGGCTTTTGATGATGAAGACCAGGATTACATCAACATGGTGAAAGGAAAGAAAACCGGCTATCATACACGGCATCTTTTCCGGGCACAGCCTGCGAAAGGTACAAAGTCTGTCAAAGTGGTGGTTAAGAATCGTTTCGGGGAAGTATTCACGAAAGAGGTGAAACTGTAGTTTATCCTATGAAACACAAATAAGTATTCTTTGACAAGAACTGTTTGGAGATAAAAAGAAAAATAGGAAGACTGTTTATCTGTATATTTATTGAACTGATAATCAATAGAATTTATGCCATCCGGCTACGAAAACAAACTGCCGTAGCTATCCGGCATAAACTCTACTTTTTTCCAACCAGTCACCTATCTCTTATATCTTTATGCGAATCAGCAGTTGAAACCACTTTTTGATTCAGCTATTTAAAATGTTATAATTCGGTTAATTGTCTCATTTGTTTATTTCATATTTTCCCTGAAAATCAGCAAACTAGAAGAATTTTAGTATTCATTTGATAGTTTATCCACATAATTTTGAAGTAGGAGTTCGCGTCTCACGTAATAATACACCATATTTGGGGAAATGCGAGCATTGTATGCACGATACAACGCTTCAAAAGCATTTTTATTTCCTTCCTTCAATAATTGAAGTTGTTGGGTGGTAATCATCATCAAATAAGGTTAAATCATATATGGACTCAAAAATAACGAAATAACTAAAGCCGACAACCAAAGCGCTTGTTAAAATTTCAATAAATCAATATCTAAGCTTTTAAAAAAGAATAGGATATAAATGCATATCCTATGTATTTCATATCATAAATTCAGCCATTTTGCTATAAAATTAATAGAAATTACCAATCAACAGCAACAATTTCTAACTTTTATTCCTACATTTGCAGCCAATTGATAACTTATTAACAAATTACATATATACCATGGCTAAAATAACGAAAGAAGCCGCTTTGCTCTATCACTCACAGGGCAAACCCGGCAAGATTGAGGTAGTGCCTACCAAACCTTATAGTACTCAAACCGACTTATCACTCGCATATTCCCCCGGTGTAGCAGAACCTTGTCTCGAAATTGAGAAGAACCCGCAGGATGCATACAAGTATACAGCTAAAGGAAATCTTGTAGCTGTTATTTCTAACGGTACAGCCGTACTCGGACTGGGCGATATAGGCGCATTAAGCGGCAAACCTGTAATGGAAGGTAAAGGGCTGCTTTTCAAAATCTATGCCGGTATCGACGTTTTCGACATCGAAGTAGACGAGAAAGATCCGGAGAAGTTCATTGCGGCAGTGAAAGCAATCGCTCCTACCTTTGGAGGTATCAACCTAGAAGACATCAAGGCGCCCGAATGTTTTGAAATCGAACGTCGCCTGAAAGAAGAATTAGACATTCCTGTAATGCACGACGACCAGCACGGTACTGCTATTATCTCCAGCGCCGGTTTGGTAAATGCCTTGCAGGTGGCAGGAAAGAAAATCGAGGATGTGAAAATCGTCGTGAACGGTGCCGGTGCATCCGCAGTATCTTGTACTAAATTATATGTATCTTTGGGCGCTCGCCTCGAAAATATTGTCATGCTGGATAGTAAAGGCGTTATCAGCAAGACACGTACCGATCTGAACGAACAGAAAAGATATTTTGCAACTGACCGCACAGATATCCACACACTGGAAGAAGCAATCAAGGGCGCGGATGTATTCCTCGGCCTGTCAAAAGGAAATGTGTTGAGTCAAGATATGGTACGCAGCATGGCTCCGATGCCCATCGTATTCGCATTGGCCAACCCGACACCGGAAATCTCTTACGAAGATGCCATGGCAGCACGTCCTGACGTACTGATGGCTACCGGACGTTCCGACTATCCGAACCAGATTAATAATGTAATCGGTTTCCCATATATCTTCCGTGGTGCTTTGGACACTCAAGCTAAAGCAATCAACGAAGAAATGAAGATTGCGGCCGTACACGCTATTGCCAACCTGGCAAAACAACCGGTACCTGATGTAGTCAACGCAGCCTACCACGTAAACAACCTTTCTTTCGGTGCGGAATACTTTATCCCGAAACCGGTAGATCCACGCCTCATCACCGAAGTTTCCTGCGCAGTGGCAAAAGCTGCTATGGAAAGCGGAGTGGCTCGCACTGAAATCAAAGACTGGGACGCTTACTGTGTTCACCTGCGCGAATTGATGGGTTACGAATCCAAACTGACCCGCCAACTGTATGATACTGCCCGCCGCTCACCGCAACGTGTCGTATTTGCCGAAGGTATCCACCCGAATATGCTGAAAGCTGCCGTTGAAGCAAAAGCCGAAGGTATCTGTCATCCTATCTTATTAGGAAACGACGAAGCTATCGGAAAACTGGCAGAAGAAATGGAGCTTAGTCTGGAAGGTATTGAAATCGTCAATCTTCGCCACCCGGACGAATCAGATCGTCGCGAGCGTTACTCCCGCATCCTTGCAGAAAAACGTGCACGCGAAGGATTTACCTACGAAGAAGCCAACGACAAGATGTTCGAACGCAACTACTTCGGTATGATGATGGTGGAAACAGGAGATGCAGACGCATTCATCACCGGACTTTATACAAGATATAGCAATACGATCAAAGTGGCAAAAGAAGTGATCGGCATCCAACCGGGCTTCAAACACTTCGGTACCATGCATATCCTGAACTCCAAGAAAGGTACTTACTTCCTGGCAGACACATTGATTAACCGCCACCCCGATACGGAAACATTGATTGATATCGCCAAACTGTCCGATAAAACAGTTCGTTTCTTCAATCACACACCGGTTATCTCTATGTTGTCATACTCTAACTTCGGCGCTGATACCGCAGGTAGCCCAGTGAAAGTGCACGAAGCAGTTGCTCACATGCAGGAAGCATATCCGGAATTGGCTATCGACGGTGAAATGCAGGTTAATTTTGCCATGAACCGCGAATTGCGTGATACCAAATATCCGTTTACCCGCCTGAAAGGTAAAGACGTAAATACATTGATTTTCCCGAATCTAAGTTCAGCAAACGCCGGTTACAAACTGTTGCAGGCAATGGACCCGGATACAGAATTCATCGGCCCTATCCAGATGGGATTGAACAAACCTATCCACTTCACCGATTTCGAAAGTTCCGTCCGTGACATTGTGAATATCACAGCCGTAGCCGTGATCGACGCCATTGTTGACAAAAAGAAAAGAGGAGTGAAATGAAACGCCCGTTATCCAAATCACAAATAGTTTGCATCAGCCTGCTTTGGTTGGCGCTTTGCTATTTAGTTCTAACAAAAGCCGAACGAATTGACGGGATGACGATAGTAATGCTTGTCATTTCGGCAGCATTAGTATTTATTCCTGTTTATAAGTCGATCAAAAAGAACAAATAAATATCTTTTTTCCTATTTTTAATGCGATAAAATATCAAATTTGATGTTTTATCGCATTTTTCTTTATAAAATGTTTGCCAGTTCAATTTTTATCTTTACTTTTGCAACCGGAAATAAAAATCCGATGTACCCATATACAAGTGTGCAAATTGCTATACGGCAGAAAAGCACATAGTCGAGCGGCACATGAGCAAATTGTCAAATTAGCACATTATTTTTATATCAACCAATTAAAGAAAAAAAGATTATGAATGCAGCAAAGGTATTAGACGATCTGAAAAGAAGATTTCCCAATGAACCGGAGTATCATCAAGCAGTAGAAGAAGTACTTTCTACTATTGAAGAAGAATACAACAAACACCCGGAGTTTGATAAAGTAAACTTGATCGAACGTTTGTGTATTCCTGATAGAGTATATCAGTTCCGCGTGACTTGGATGGATGATAAAGGTAATATTCAGACCAACATGGGTTACCGTGTTCAGCACAACAACGCGATCGGTCCTTACAAAGGCGGTATCCGTTTCCATGCATCTGTAAACCTTTCTATCTTGAAGTTCCTTGCCTTTGAACAAACATTCAAAAACTCACTGACTACGCTGCCGATGGGTGGTGGTAAAGGTGGTTCCGACTTCTCTCCTCGTGGAAAGTCAAATGCCGAAGTAATGCGCTTCGTACAAGCATTCATGCTGGAACTGTGGCGTCACATCGGTCCTGAAACTGACGTTCCTGCCGGTGACATCGGTGTTGGTGGCCGTGAAGTAGGTTTCATGTTCGGTATGTATAAAAAACTGGCTCATGAATTTACCGGAACATTTACAGGTAAAGGCCGCGAATTCGGTGGTTCACTGATTCGTCCGGAAGCTACCGGTTATGGTAACATCTACTTCCTGATGGAAATGCTGAAAACAAAAGGCACTGACCTGAAAGGTAAAGTTTGTCTGGTTTCCGGTTCTGGTAACGTTGCTCAATATACAATCGAAAAAGTAATCGAACTGGGTGGTAAAGTAGTTACTTGCTCTGACTCTGACGGTTATATCTACGATCCGGATGGTATCGACCGCGAAAAACTGGACTACATCATGGAACTGAAGAATCTGTACCGTGGCCGTATCCGTGAATACGCAGAAAAATATGGTTGCAAATATGTAGAAGGAGCTAAACCTTGGGGTGAAAAATGTGATATCGCTCTTCCTTCTGCTACTCAAAATGAATTGAATGGCGACCACGCTCGTCAACTGGTAGCAAACGGCTGTATCGCCGTATCTGAAGGAGCTAACATGCCTTCTACTCCGGAAGCTATCAAAGTGTTCCAGGATGCTAAGATCCTTTACGCTCCGGGTAAAGCTGCTAATGCCGGTGGTGTGTCAGTATCAGGTCTTGAAATGACTCAAAACTCTATCAAATTGAGCTGGAGCGCTGAAGAAGTAGACGAAAAACTGAAGAGCATCATGAAGAATATCCACGAAGCTTGCGTTCAGTACGGTACAGAAGCCGACGGATACGTAAACTATGTGAAGGGTGCTAACGTAGCCGGATTCATGAAGGTTGCTAAAGCAATGATGGCACAAGGTATCGTATAATCAGCGAAAGATATATAAGCTATAGTTTATTTAAAGGCTCCCGCCTTCCGAAAGGAAGTGCGGGAGTTTTTATACCCTAAAGGGTGTAAAACAGAAAAATTACATTATATTTATACCCCAAAGGGTATAATATGGATGATAAATCATTATCAGAATACGTCAAGCAAATGCGTAAAGAACATAACTTGCCCCAAGTAGAACTTTCCGAAAAATCAGGAGTTGGATTACGCTTTGTACGCGAACTCGAACAAGACAAACAGACTTTGCGTCTTGATAAAGTAAATCAAGTGCTTAGCCTCTTTGGAATGAAAGTGGGGGTTGTACCAATAAATAAATTCAACAAGCTATGAGACAAGCACTCATATACAACCAAGACCAGTTTGCAGGATTGCTTACAGAAGATGAAAATGGCTATACTTTCCAATACGATACAGCCTACATTAAATCCAACGATGCCGAACCTACCAGTCTCACATTGCCAATCTCTGAAAAAGTATATACAAGTCTAATATTATTCCCATTCTTTGACGGTCTCATTCCCGAAGACTGTCTCTTGGATATTGCCGAGAAAAGCTGGAAGATAAATCGACGTGACCGTATGTCAAGTCATATGTTCACAAACCACACTTACAGGAGTGCAAGCTAAATTGTCTCACAGAACCTCGAAGGGTGGTTAGATTTATTATAAAAACAGTGCAGGGATGTAAAAAGGAATAATTCATTTATAACATCAATTTTAAAAAGGCACTAATTTTATTGAATTACTTAAGTGATGAAGTGCTGCATTTCAAAAAAGAAACTTAACTTTGCAACCAAGTTTTATAGAAGATACTAAATTAGTAAACTAAAAAGGAAAATCAAATGAAAATTAAGACTTTAATAGCCTATTTCATCTTTACATGTGCAATATCCTCCTGCATACAGGATGAAGCATTAAATTCAGAAGCAGCCATTGATGTTTGTTCAGGCGATGATGTGCAATTGGCAAATATCGATGCAGATTCTAAAGTAATCAATGTATATGTAAATAAAGGAGCCGACCTTTCCAAACAGAAATTAAAATTTACACTTCCACAAGGAGCTACAATTAAAGTAAATACTCCAATAGCAGGCGATACTGAATCTACCTATGATTTCAGCGAAGAACCGCACTCCCGTAAATTCACCGTTACATCAGAAGACGGTCAATGGCAGCCTGTTTATACCGTAAATGTGATTTTAGCGGAATTACCTACCCTTTTCAGTTTTGAAGAATTACTGACAACCTCCAGTGAATACGATACATTTTACGAATTTACACCAGCAACCTCGCAAGAAATATCTAAAGTACTACAATGGTCAAGCGGTAATCCTGGTTTTAAATTAACAGGTATGGCTAATTCTAGAATAGATTACCCAACAGTACAAGTTACAAATGGTTTTAAAGGTAAGGCTGTAAAGCTAGAAACCCGTAACACTGGAGATTTTGGTGCAATGGTAAAAATGTATATTGCTGCTGGGAATTTATTTATCGGAACATTCGAAGTAGAAAATGCACTGACAAATCCTAGAAAAGCAACGAACTTTGGTTTTCAATTTTATAAACATCCCATAGCACTAAAAGGACATTATAAATTTAAAGCTGGGGAAGTTTATTCTGTAGAAGGACAGCCACAAACCGGAAAAAAGGATAAATGTGATATTTATGCTGTTATGTATGAGGCAGAAAATAATTCTATCATGCTCAATGGTGATGACGTATTCAACTCTGATAAATTAGTATTATTAGCACGAATAAAACCTGAAGATATCGTTGAATCAGAAGATGAATGGAATGAGTTTACTTTATATTTCGAATCAGTAAAAGGACGAGAAATTGACGATACGAAACTACAAAACGGTAAATATAAATTAGGTATTGTACTATCATCCAGCGTAGATGGCGCCTATTTTAGAGGGGCTGTTGGTAGCACTCTATACGTTGATGAGCTAGAACTTATTTGTAAAGAATAAAAAAACTAACACAATGAAAAAATATCAATCAATCAATATCATAGTTGTGCTGCTATTTGTAAGCATATTCACAGCTCAAGCACAGGAAGAAAGAAACCAAGGTATCATCTGGTCTTATTTACATGGATGGGAATATGGTATAAAGGCCGGTTTCAATATTGGTGGAACTTCACCATTACCTCTACCAAAAGAAATCCGTAAAATTGATAGTTATGCACCAGGAATCGCAATTTCAATTGAAGGTAATGCGACGAAGTGGTTCGATCCCAAATGGGGGATGACTGTAGGAGTGCGACTTGAAAATAAGAATATGACCACCGAAGCTACCGTAAAAAATTACGGTATGAAAATTATCAATACCAATGGTGGAGAATTACAAGGATTATGGACAGGAGGAGTAAAGACCAAAGTTAAAAATTCATATCTGACAATTCCGGTGGTTGCTAACTATAAGATAAGCAAGCGTTGGAAATTGTCTGCAGGTCCATACATATCATACCTCATCGAAGGAGGATTCTCCGGACATGTATACAACGGTCATTTACGTACTCCAGACCAAACAGGTTCACGAGTTGTTTTCTCTGGGGAAAGCATAGCTACCTATGATTTTTCCGAAAATCTCCAAAAATTTCAATGGGGACTACAACTAGGCGGCGAATGGAGAGCATTTAAACATCTAAATGTATACGCTGACTTAACGTGGGGGCTGAATGATATTTTCAAAAAAGATTTTGATACAATCTCATTTGCCATGTATCCTATTTATTTGAACGTGGGATTTGGATATGCATTTTAGCATATTGTTTTATACTAAACAATCCAGAATATTGTGTCAATAGAAAACTACGGGAATTCTTCTCGTAGTTTTTTATTTATGGTAATATCGTAAGCGTTTCCGCGTTTCTATACCACCAAAAAGCGAGTATCTCTCATCAATAAAATAGCCCAATAAGGTTCAAACAGGCGTAAGATGGCTTGTTTTTGTTGCAATAAACCTATATAAATCCGACTTGTATGGCTTAATAATCCCACTTTGACAGCGATAAGTTTATAGCCCACATCTGTGTGACAAACAGCCTGCATACGTAGGCTGTACGGTTTACAGCTGCGGGCTGTACAGCCTACATATGTAGGCTATAAAAAGATTACCGTTTCCAATGGATTATTTAGCTGCCAAATACAGGTTATCATCCTATAAAGTGGATATTATTGTGGCTTCATATGGGTGTTTCCCCTAATACTACACTAAAACGGATGCAGTATGGATATGATAGATACCCGTTTTTTGCGACAAAAATATGATAGATACCTGTTTGAAAAATCATCTATCATACTTATCTTATTGACAGCTAGCTTAATATAAAAATAAATGATAGTATGATAGATATTTTTCCATTATGTAGTATTTGCTGAGTTCAAATTCATTGAAACTTTATATCCGGATGTTATTCTATAGTGAACAAATCCTTTTCTGTATCGTATATTGAATGACATTTTGGGTATGATTGCCATAAACAAACAATAATTCTCCCTCACTACAAAAAAACTCCCCACTGTCCAAAAACAGTAAGGGAAATCTATTTAATATTTATTTGATATATATATACAGGATTTTACAGAAAAACGAGGATATCCTCATAGACACCCTCGTTTATACAATAAACACACATCAAATGTATGCCAACTTATATTATAATAATCTTATTCACATATTACTTCAAATTCATCCACAATCAAAGTACTACCACCAGCACCTTTAAATAAATCACCATCTTTACTTGAAGAGCAAATTATAGCAAATTTATATTTTGCGGTTCGGTCATACTCTTGTAAATATTCAAATTCAATGTTAAAAGGAGTATATTCTTTAATATCCTCAACGATAATATTAGCAACAGCAACTCTTAATTCCGAAGTGTTCACATCGTGACCTGTCAATACAATCTCTTTACCATCCTCACCTGTTTGCACTTTATACAATACGGCTTGAATCTGTCCTTTATCTTTAATATCAACCGGTTTTACATCTTCATAATTAGAAGCGTCAAGATAATTAGAACCTGATTCATATTTATAAACACCCTTAAAACGAAGCGGTTTTCCACCTAAACTAACTGTTTCTGCATCAAGACCAAATTTAGTACAACTCAACCTATCACCTTGTAAAGCAGGCATCATATCAAATTTACCAATAAAAATAGAACCGGCAGTAATCTTCGGAACTAATGAATTTGGCTCATTTGGATATTCAAAAGTTATCAGTTTAGCCGCATACGTACCATCCTCTCTAGTTTCCTTTCTCAACAAAGTACCACCTAAAATACCTGCTCCTGCAGCACTTCCTGCCCACAAATCTTTGGGTAACAGTTCATCATTCTTAGTACCTTCCTTCCAATCTTCAAAAGAATATTTCAATACCTTGCGAGTACCTTCCACAAAAGCTGTATAAACTTTCACGGTGCCATCTTCCGCCGTCACAGTATAAGTCACTTTCTTATTATTCGAGAAGTCCTGTGCTACGCCGGAAGCCGGAGTAATAGTTGCTCCTTCAGATATTTCAATAATAGGAGTAAACTTTAAAGATTCTACTTCCTCATTAACAGCAAAAACAATCGTACCAGCTTCTTCATTTATAACTGGTTGTTCTACTACTGCCTCATCGTCAATAATAAAACTTGTTATTTTAGCTTCCGAACTTTCACTACCTGTCAATTTACGACCAACAAAAGTAGCCTTTACATTTTGATTTAAAGGAGCACCAACTTTTACACCTATTTCAATATTAATATTGCTACCTTTCACAGTACCAGAAATACTAACAGGGCAATTACCAAGTGGCTGTACCAAATCTAGATTCTGTTGACCTTCAAAAGCATAACCACCATCTATAGCTTTCACAGTGCAAGGATCAACTTCAATATCACCAACATTTACCAAAAAAATAAAATTCTTCAATGATAATGCAATTTGGTTAGTTCCCTTATTAGACTGTGAAATTGTGATTTTTTGATTTTCAGTAGTTCCCATTTGATTACCATCCACATTCACAGACAGATTACCAACATAGCCTCCAGCCAATTCTGTATCTATCGGATATTTCACTTCATCGTCATCATCACTACAACTCATGAATATGCTAACAGAACAAACAAGCATAAACAAGTACAATAAACTCTTCTTCATAATTTTCATAATTAATTAATAATCTATTTGATCACAAAAACGAGTACAAAGTAACAGCTTTATAATAATTTACACAAGGTCAATTCTTTGTATTTTATGTCCTATTTTTAAGATCATAAGGCCATATTTCCTGTCTATATAGACTTTTTAAGGTTAATATTCACACTATACGGTACGCTACGGAAGATTTAAGTCATATTTTAATTTAGTTAAAAAGACCAACGGTCAGAAAAAAGAATCTTATCAATTCTAACACATAAAAAACGCCCCTCCTAGTACTTCCAAAATTTGTTTCACATAAAATTATTGCGAGTTCCACTTAAAAAGGCATCAAAACCACACCCTGCTTCTTCTTTCCATCCATCTTGACCACCATCGGTTTCTCAAAGCGGACATGACGAAGATATTTCGTTTCTTCCACCGCAGGTTGCACATTGAGGAAATCCTGATTATAAACCCCATCATTCATAAAGGCGTTGATAGTGAAATATCCTACTCCAAAAGAAGTCAAATTCTGGAAAAAGTGTGTCCCTTGACTGGGATCTACCCGATAATTGGTCAGTCCGGCTTCCACAATCACACGGGCAGCCGAGATATGCGGCCACTTCACAGGGATGCCGAGCCAAGTATCGCTGCTTCCCCAACGTCCCGGACCGACAAGCACATAATTCTTTCCTTCATTCAAGAATTGTTGGTTAATCTTTTCTATTTCCCAGGCAATTGCCTGATTGTTGGAGGCACTATAATTATCGGTCTTTACATAGACCACATCATAAATATCATTCATGATACCGTGTCCCAATGAATTATATGAGCGGAGAATCACATCTTCATCCGGTATCTCGTTCAAATCCTCGTCCAGCATTTCTTTACTGTCTACGATAGGACGTATTTGTAACAGATAGAAAGTTCCGGATTTATCATGTTCACGACTCATCGTAGCCGCAAATTCAATTTCAACCGGACGGCGCATCTCCTGTTCACCATATTTCAAGACTAATTGCAGAATACGAGCCAACGGGAATACATCATGTTGCAGGATATTGGCAAAAGTAATCACCTTCCGACCTCCGGGATATAAACCATCCCGGATAATCTGGTCATACGGGTCATACGTAGAAGCGATATAACGCAAGGCACCATCATTTTCCGCCTCTTTGACATGGAGTTTCAATAAATTGAAACCATCGTCGATAGAAAAATCATGCCCGGCATTTTTCAAATCCAAAGCATAAAAACGGGTCTGGGTCTCTTTCAGGGCGATTTCCATTTCGCTGGTTTGCAACACCTGGTTAGGATGATAAGGAGAAAAACGAAGGGTCATACCACCGTCTACAATATATTTTCCCAATCCCAAAGCCAGGTTAACCGTTCCTTCTTCTGCTTTTTCATCCCCCAACGGATAATAATTCAGCGAACGGGCCACACCAGACATAGACGGATAATAACGATCGCCATATTGATTACCAACTACCTCCTGCAAGATAACAGCCATCTTTTCCTGATCGATCACATTCGAAGTGGCCTGCATATACGCTTTACTGTCGCGGAAATAAACCGAAGCATACACCCCTTTAATAGCATCCGAAAGCATACGCAACATTTCATACCGGTCATCCAGATAGGGAATCATATATGTACTATAAATTCCGGCGAACGGCTGATAATGAGAGTCTTCCAATAAAGAAGAGGAACGGATGGCAATCGGAGATTTCACCACATCGAAGAAAGTAAAGAAGTCCTCCACCAGCCTGTCCGGCAACTTGGCCTTCAGGAAGTATTTCAGAATCGTATCATCATCCGCGTTCGACAATGCAATCTGATACAAATTATTGGTATCCATAAATTCATCAAACACATCCGTACAGAGCACTACCGTTTTAGGAATGGCGACACGCGCATTCTCAAACTCGTCAAACTCCGGATGACGCTTCACCATATTATCAATAAACGCCAGTCCACGCCCTTTTCCGCCCAAAGAACCATCTCCGATACGGGCAAAGTTAGAATAACGGTCGAAGCGGTCGCGCTTAAAGACAGCCACAACTCCCTGATTCTTCATCTTACGATACTTCACAATGGCTTCAAAGATGATTTTCCGGTGAGCATCCACATCTTGAAGACTATTCCATGTTATCGGTTTCAAGAACTCGGCTACGGGAAACATAGCACGGGAATAAAACCAACGCGACACATGATTCCGGCTGATATGATATAAGAAAGACTCCGCAGGTACAGCAAAAAGAATGTTTTGCAACTCTTTCAAATTCCGGACACGGGCAATCTCTTCCCCGGTAGCCGGGTTACGGAATATAAAATCACCAAAACCAAAATCATCGGAAACAATACGACGCAAATCGACATCCATCTTTTTTGAGTTCTTATCAATAAAGCTGGCACCATACTTAGCTGCATAAGATGCATTCTCCGACTCGGACGACTGGATAATCAACGGAACAAACGGATCATTCTTTCGTATCTCGGCACACAGCTTGATACCTGCCAAACCATCTTTCTCACCCCGTTCCACTTTCGGGAAACGGACATCAGTGATTACTCCTAATATATTATTCTGATATTTATGATAAATTTCCATTGCCTCCTGATACGTACGTGCCAGTACAATCTTAGGCCGCCCGCGCATACGAAGTGTACGCTGGTGCGCATTCAAGGCTTCAGTAGAGAACTCCTGACTCTGCTTCAACACGAACTTATACAGATTCGGCAAAATAGAAGAATAGAAACGAATACCATCCTCCACCAAAAGAATCAACTGCACACCGACTTCCTGCACATCGTGTTCCAAATTCATCTTATCCTCTATCAATTTGATAATAGACACCAACAGGTCGGTATTGCCCAACCAACAGAACACATATTCAAACGCACTTAAATCTTCATTGATAATCCGTTTGGTAATACCATGGCTGAAAGGAGTCAGGATGACGATAGGAATATGCTCGTATTTCTCTTTGATATGACGACCGATATCAAAACTGTCATTGTCCCCCGTGCTCGGCATACAAATCACCAGGTCGAACGACATATTTTCCAACTGCGCCAATGCTTCCTCCTCTGTGGATACCTGCGAGAAACGAGGTGGATAACGCAAAGATAAAGAGGTGTATTCATTGAAAATCTTCTCATCAATGCGCCCGTCATCTTCCAACATAAAAGCGTCATAAGGGTTGGCGATTAACAACACGTTAAAAATTCGCCTTGTCATCAGGTTGGCGAACTGTGTATCTTTGAAGTAAAGCTGGTTTAATTTATATTTACTAAGCATAAAGTCATTCTCCTTTCTTATTCCAAATCGTCATATCTCCAAAATCATGTTTCAGCAAATCGTTACTATGAATAATTGCATATTTAAATCCCAAATATTCACTACGAATATCCAACTGTTCTTTTATAACCGGATAATAATATTCTTTCTTACCTGACATATATTCATCAACAACATAAGAAAAGAAATTCATTTTTTGAATAAATTCATCATAAAATCGTTGCTCACGACAATTCCTATAAGATAGTTTTCCATTAAATAATAAATTCAATAACTTTATCGTTGAAAGTACTTCAGAAGTTCTATTATCACTATCAAATATTGCTTTCTGATTAACAAAATCATTTGAATGTTCTATTATAGTTTCGATATCATATTGAGTCGGATCTAAGATATCATCATACTTATTCGACTTTTTATTGTTACAGTATCCACAAGCTACAAATAAGTTTTCCCATGTTTGCTTCAAGTCTCCATTATTGGCTTGCGATTTAAAATGCTCTACTTGATAATCAGTTGTCAAACGCCGTTCGCATAGATAACATTTATCATTCTGATCCATCAGTAATTGTTTGCAGACCTCGTCCGTATTATAACTCTTATCTAAAGTTTGTGGCTTATCTGCATTTTTACAAATTCTAATCATCTTAATTAATTCTTATTTTGCCACTCTCTTTTCAGATCATAATATTTAGCTTTAATAGCAGGAGCAACTGCTTCCGGAATCTTATCAAAATCCTGCAGATACATTTCCAACTCACTTTTATCCGAAATAGAAAGCCGATCAGAACGAATCAATTCTTCCATCCGTTGTAAACGCATTTGAATCTCACTGGAGTCTGTACGAACACCAAAGTAACCTTCTGCTAATGCTTCATAAGAATAATCCGTTAAGTCTTCAATTGGTTCACGATGCTCCAAATCAAAAGCAACAGCATTCTCTAAAGAATTAAGAATAAAAGGGGAATGAGTAGTGACAACAAACTGTATGTTAGGAAAAATAGTAGTCAATATCGGCAAAATCACTCTTTGTAGTTCCAAATGAAGATGCGTTTCTATTTCATCAATCAACACAATTCCTCCTTTCTCGTATGCACGGACCACATTATTCTGTGATTGCATTTTTAAAATTAAATCAGCTACAATGTCTAATGCAGCCGAATATCCTGCTGATAGTTCGGTGAATTTAAACGACTTTCCGCGTGTTTGAATGAGGAAAGAGTAATCTTTATAATTGAAATCAAGTTCTAAGGTTGTATCATCAAATATCTGACGAAGAATATTTCGGAAGCCGACAAACCATTGACGAATATAATCAGCATCCTCTGTTTTTCCTTCATTACGAGCTAAAGCCTCTTGCACTTTACAGTCAACCATAAAATTCAAGAACTGATCTACTTTATTATGTTTCAGATCAGTCTTCATCTTCAAATCCGGCTTAACAGGATTCTTAGGTTCTACAAAAAGAGACTTACGTTCATCAGCATAGTAGGCTATAATAAAGTTCTGACTAAAAAAATCCTTAGAGATGGAGTATATATCATGGAATGAAAGTTCTACTTTTCCATAAAATTCTTCAATTCTATTTTTATAATATTCAACATTATTCTGGCCGGAAGCAATACTTTTCGAATCACCAGTGGTCTCAGCTTGCTGCAACCATGCTTGATTAGACTCTAAATTTTTCTTTAAATCTAAGAAACTCAACATCTTATCATTACAAACCTGACTTAAATGCTCCACAATTGCATTCAACAAAATAGTCTTACCACTTCCGTTCTTTCCCGTAATAATCAGATGTTTTTTTTCATTTTCAGAGATTGGTATACAAAAGTTCTCCAAATGAAAAATATGATTAACCTTGATACTCGTAATAAAATTATCCATAGTCCTTTATACTTGATGATTACTTTTGCAAAGTTAATTCTTTAAATCTCATTTTCCATCATCTTCTTTATAAAGTTTACTTGTTTATCTCTTATTATTTTGTAGATTTGTAACTTTAAGTTTATTCAAAAAGACTTTTTATTCACATGAAAAAAGTAACTTTATTAATGAGTGGAATCATGGTGATGTCATGCGCTCCCCAACAAAAAAAGCTGGTCTACCCCGAGACGGCAAAGGTAGACACTGTAGATGTGTACTTCGGCACACAAGTTCCCGACCCTTACAGATGGTTGGAAAATGACACCAGCGCAGCCACTA
This sequence comes from Bacteroides sp. 1001302B_160321_D4, assembly GCF_015667765.1. NCBI lineage: Bacteria > Pseudomonadati > Bacteroidota > Bacteroidia > Bacteroidales > Bacteroidaceae > Bacteroides > Bacteroides sp. 1001302B_160321_D4. The sequence continues at coordinate 99,312 of NZ_JADPLO010000014.1, forward strand.
CTGCCTGGGTAGAAGCACAAAACAAAGTAACGAATGAGTATCTTAGCCAGATCCCGTTCCGCGAAAACCTTCTGAAACGATTGACGACACTGGCCGATTACGAGAAGATCAGTGCCCCGATCAAGAAACATGGGAAGTATTATTTCAGTAAAAATGACGGTCTGCAGAACCAGAGTGTATTCTATGTGCAGGACTCATTGGACGGCGAACCGCGTGTTTTCCTCGATCCGAACAAACTATCGGACGACGGAACAGTAGCACTGACCGGTCTTTATTTCTCAAACGACGGCAAGTACACCGCTTACAGTATTTCACGCAGCGGTTCGGACTGGTCTGAAATTTATGTAATGGATACCGAAAGCGGAAAACTGCTGGAAGACCACATCGAATGGGCCAAGTTTACCGGTGCCGCCTGGCAGGGAGACGGTTTCTATTACAGTGCCTATGATGCGCCGACCAAAGGAAAAGAGTTCTCCAACGTGAACGAGAATCACAAAATCTATTATCACAAAATCGGTGAGCCACAGTCAAAAGATAAACTGATTTATCAGAATCCTGCTTATCCGAAACGTTTCTATACATCGAGCACCAGTGAAGACGAACGGATTCTCTTCCTGACGGAATCCGGTGCCGGAAGAGGTAACAACCTGTTTATACGGGATTTGAAAAAGCCGAATTCACCCTTCATCCAGCTGACTACAGACCTCGACTACCAATATTACCCAATCGAAGTTATCGGCGACCAAATTTATATTTATACCAACTACGGTGCACCGAAAAACCGGATCATGGTAGCCGACATCAACCGTCCGAAGCTGGAGGACTGGAAAGAGCTCGTACCCGAATCGGAAGCTGTTCTTTCAAATGCGGAAGTGATCGGTGGCAAACTGTTCCTTACTTATGACAAAGATGCCTCAAACCACGCATACGTTTACGGTCTCGACGGTAAACAAATTCAGGAAATCCAACTGCCGTCACTCGGTTCCGTAGGCTTTAGCGGCAACAAAGACGACAAAGAATGTTTCTTCGGATTCACTTCATTCACCATTCCGGGTGCTACCTACAAATACGACATGGATCAGAACACCTACGAACTATATCGTGCCCCGAAAGTACAGTTCAACTCGGACGATTTTGTGACCGAACAAGTATTCTTCGCCAGCAAAGACGGCGTAAAAATTCCGATGTTCCTTACTTATAAGAAAGATTTGAAGAAAGACGGCAAAAACCCTGTATTCCTCTACGGATACGGTGGCTTCGGTATCAGCCTCAACCCGGGCTTCAGTGCCACACGCATTCCATTCCTCGAAAATGGGGGTATCTACGCACAAGTAAACCTGCGCGGTGGTAGTGAATACGGCGAAGACTGGCACGTAGCCGGAACTAAAATGCAGAAACAGAACGTATTCGATGATTTCATCTCTGCTGCCGAATATCTGATCGACCAGAAATATACAAATAAAGATAAAATCGCCATTGTAGGAGGTTCCAACGGTGGTCTGTTGGTAGGTGCCTGCATGACACAGCGTCCCGACCTGTTCCGTGTAGCGATTCCGCAGGTAGGTGTGATGGATATGCTCCGCTACCATAAATTTACTATCGGCTGGAACTGGGCAAGCGATTACGGCACAAGCGAAGACAGCAAAGAGATGTTTGAATACCTCAAAGGCTACTCTCCACTGCACAACCTGAAACCGGGCACGAAATATCCGGCAACACTGGTCACTACCGCCGACCATGACGACCGTGTAGTCCCTGCCCACTCATTCAAGTTTGCCGCTACCCTGCAAGCCGACAACGACGGTACCAATCCGACACTGATCCGTATTGACAGCAAAGCCGGGCATGGCGCAGGCAAACCAATGGCTAAAGTACTGGAAGAACAAGCTGATATTTATGGATTCATCATGTATAATCTAGGAATGAAACCAAAATTCTAAAGCGGCACTTCCTATTTATAAACACATACAAGCCCCGTAACCTGTATTTTACATTACAGGCTGCGGGGCTTTGTGTTTTTCAACAGAAGAAATTGACATTTTATCATTATTTAATCAAAATATCCGCATTAAAACAAGCAACTTTGAAAAATTTTCCTATATTTGCAGTGAGTTAGTTGACATTTTATCAGAATTAACCTTTTAAAATATAGTATCATGAACATCCAGAAAATCATGTCCTCTTTGGAGGCTAAGCATCCCGGTGAATCTGAATATCTTCAAGCAGTGAAGGAAGTTCTTCTTTCTATCGAAGATATATACAATCAACATCCTGAATTTGAAAAAGCTAAAATCATAGAAAGATTGGTAGAACCCGACCGTATCTTCACTTTCCGTGTGACGTGGGTGGATGACAAAGGCGAGGTGCAGACCAACCTCGGTTATCGTGTACAATTCAATAATGCGATCGGTCCTTATAAAGGTGGTATCCGTTTCCATGCTTCCGTCAATCTTTCCATTCTGAAATTCCTCGGTTTCGAACAGACATTCAAAAATGCACTGACCACGCTGCCTATGGGTGGTGGAAAAGGTGGTTCCGATTTCTCTCCGCGCGGTAAGAGTGATGCTGAAATCATGCGTTTCTGCCAAGCCTTTATGTTGGAGTTATGGCGTCACCTCGGACCGGATATGGATGTACCAGCCGGTGATATCGGCGTAGGCGGACGTGAAGTAGGTTATATGTTCGGTATGTATAAGAAACTGACTCGTGAATTTACAGGCACATTCACCGGCAAGGGATTAGAATTCGGAGGCTCGTTGATTCGCCCGGAAGCTACCGGTTTCGGTGGTCTGTATTTTGTAAATCAGATGCTACAAGCGAAAGGTATTGATATAAAAGGTAAGACAGTCGCTATTTCCGGTTTCGGCAACGTTGCATGGGGAGCAGCTACCAAAGCTACCGAACTGGGTGCCAAAGTGATTACAATTTCCGGCCCGGACGGATATATCTACGATCCGGATGGTATCAGCGGCGAAAAGATAGACTATATGCTCGAACTTCGTTCTTCGGGTAATGACATTGTTGCACCTTATGCAGAACAGTATCCGAATGCTACCTTTGTAGAAGGCAAGCGCCCGTGGGAAGTGAAAGCAGACATCGCACTTCCTTGTGCTACCCAAAATGAATTAAATGGAGAAGATGCTCAAAATCTCATAAAAAATGACGTACTTTGCGTCGGAGAAATTTCCAACATGGGATGTACTCCCGAAGCAATCGACCTCTTTATTGAACATAAGATAATGTATGCTCCGGGTAAAGCGGTCAACGCAGGCGGTGTTGCCACTTCCGGTTTGGAAATGTCTCAAAACGCAATGCACCTAAGCTGGAGTGCTGCCGAAGTGGACGAAAAGCTCCATGCAATCATGCACGGCATCCATGCACAATGCGTGAAGTACGGCACGGAACCCGACGGATACATTAATTATGTGAAGGGTGCCAACATTGCCGGATTTATGAAAGTAGCTCACGCAATGATGGGACAAGGCGTTATTTAGAAGACTTTGTTTAGTTGTATTTGTATTTGTGGTTTGCGCTGCTCGCCTCCTGTGACAGGACGCGGGTAGCGCTATTTTTTTGAGATTAACATTATTTTCGCTGGAATTAATTATCTTTGTGGCATGATAGGTTAAATAATGGTTTGTGAATTTGTTATATCAGATAAATAACTCACAACTAATAATTTACCATTGATAGTTTTGTAATTAATAATCATGTAATAAATAAAAAATGCTACAACCCGAATTGAAATTTCGCCGTGACAAGATTCGCAGTCTGATGGTGTCACAGGGCATTGACGCCGCACTTATCACTTGTAATGCAAATTTAATTTACACGTATGGCTGTGTAGTCAGTGGCTATCTTTACCTCCCCCTTCATTCGCCTGCACTATTATTTTTCAAACGCCCTAATAATATCACAGGAGAACATTCGTTCTCGATTCGCAAACCGGAACAAATCGTTGACCTGTTGAAAGAACAAGGATTGCCGATGCCAACCAAACTGATGTTAGAAGGTGACGAGCTCCCTTATACGGAATATTGTCGTCTGGCCAGCCTGTTTCCGGAAGCAGAAGTTGTAAATGGCACCCCGTTGATTCGTCAGGCACGCAGTGTGAAAACACCTGTAGAAATTGAGATGTTCCGCCGTTCGGGCATTGCCCACGCCAAGGCATACGAACAGATTCCAAGCGTATATCGCCCCGGTATGACAGACATCGAGTTTTCCATTGAAATAGAACGCCTGATGCGTCTGCAAGGTTGCCTCGGAATTTTCCGGGTATTCGGACGCAGCATGGAAATATTCATGGGTAGCGTACTGACCGGAGACAATGCCGGATACCCCTCGCCCTATGATTTTGCTTTAGGTGGACAGGGACTTGATCCTGCTTTGCCGGGAGGAGCAAATAAAACTCCGCTAAAGGAAGGTCAGAGCGTTATGGTGGACTTGGGAGGTAACTTCAACGGCTACATGAACGATATGAGCCGCGTATTCTCAATAGGAAAGCTGCCCGAAGAGGCTTACACCGCCCATCAGGTTTGTTTGGATATCCAAACAAAGATAGCTTCCATCGCCAAACCGGGCATTGCTTGTGAAGTGCTTTACGACATAGCTGTCGAAATAGCCAAAGAAGCCGGATTTGCCGACAAATTTATGGGAACAGGGCAACAAGCCAAGTTTATCGGCCACGGTATCGGACTCGAAATTAATGAAGCTCCGGTATTGGCTCCCCGCATGAAACAACAATTAGAACCGGGCATGGTCTTTGCCCTCGAACCGAAAATCGTTATTCCGGGTGTAGGCCCCGTAGGTATTGAAAACTCTTGGGTAGTAACCAATGAAGGAATAGAAAAGCTGACGAACTGCAATGAAGAAATCATTGAATTAAGTTAAACAGATGATGAAAAAGATGTGTCCGGCAAAGAACGGACACATCTTTTTCTACTACTAATAACACACTTAACCCCCAAAAAACAATGAAACAACCTTTCATTCTAACCTTTATGTCCACTGTTGCCTGTGCTGCAACAGCCACTAACAAAGCACCGGAAAACACTACACCGCCCCAATCAAATACTCCACCCAATATTCTTTTCATTCTCTGCGATGACATGGGATATGGAGATTTAGGCTGTTACGGTCAACCATTTATCCGCACCCCTCATATAGACACGATGGCGAATGAAGGTATGCGTTTTACACAGGCATACGCCGGCAGTCCCGTCAGCGCGCCTTCCAGAGCTTCATTCATGACAGGGCAACATTCAGGCCACTGTGAGGTGCGAGGCAACAAAGAATACTGGAAAAATGTACCGATCGTGTTGTATGGGCAAAACCAAGAATATTCGATAGTAGGACAACATCCTTATGATTCCGACCATGTAATCTTGCCGGAAATAATGAAAGACAATGGCTATACCACGGGTATGTTCGGCAAATGGGCGGGAGGATATGAAGGCTCGCGTTCTACTCCCGACAAACGGGGAATAGATGAATACTACGGTTACATCTGTCAATTTCAGGCTCATCTCTACTACCCCAATTTCCTGAACCGTTATAGTAAAGCGTTGGGCGACACCGGAGTGGTGCGGGTGGTGATGGATGAAAACATCAAATATCCGATGTATGGTCCCGACTACCAGAAACGTCCGCAATACTCGGCCGACATGATTCATCAGAAAGCATTGGAGTGGTTGGACCAACAAGACGACCAACAACCGTTTTTCGGCATACTGACTTACACTTTGCCTCATGCGGAACTCGTTCAACCGGAAGATTCCATCCTGAATGAATACAAAGCCAAATTCAACCCGGACAAAGAGTTTAAAGGAAGCGAAGGCTCACGATACAATGCTATTACGCACACTCATGCTCAATTTGCAGGAATGATTACCCGGCTGGATTATTACGTGGGTGAAGTCCTGAAAAAGCTGAAAGAGAAAGGGCTGGACGAAAACACATTGGTTATTTTCTCCAGTGATAACGGCCCTCACGAAGAAGGTGGAGCCGATCCTACTTTCTTCGGCAGAGACGGAAAACTGCGTGGATTAAAACGCCAGTGTCATGAAGGAGGAATACGTATTCCGTTTATCGCGCGTTGGCCGGGGCACATACCGGCAGGTAAAGTGAACGATCACATCTGTGCTTTTTATGATTTAATGCCTACATTCTGCGAAGTGATCGGCATCAAGGACTACGAAAAAAAATATCGCAATAAAGAAAAAGAAGTCGATTATTTCGATGGAATTTCTTTTGCACCCACACTGCTGGGTAAGAAAAAGCAAAAGAAACATGATTTCCTGTATTGGGAATTTGATGAAACAGACCAGATTGCCGTACGCATGGACGATTGGAAGATGGTGGTAAAAAAAGGAACACCGTTCCTCTACAACTTAAAAACGGACATTCACGAAGATACTGATATAGCACTCCAACATCCGGACGTTGTAGAAAAGATGAAAGCTATCATCTTCGAACAACATACGCCCAATCCATATTTCTCGGTAACACTACCCAAACAGTAAACGTACGGATAAAGAAATAATGAGTAATCAGCAGTTAGAAAGCAAGGTTTCATTCATTTCAGTACAGTTCTTAATTAAATGGGAATTTAGCAGTTAAATGAGAATTTTGCAGTTAGGCTGAAAGCCTTACAATTATATATTTATTGGGGTGCCCTGAAAGGGCTTAATTATATAGCGTAGGGCAACGCCCTACGAAAAA
>NZ_JADPLO010000150.1:0-1559 GCF_015667765.1 Bacteroides sp. 1001302B_160321_D4
GCTCATAAACTCAGATGGGGCATGAAAGCTCAAAAAAAAAGTCGGCAGAAAGAAAAGGCCATCCCGGAAAGGGGTTTAAAAAAAGGTCTTTAAATCTAGCTGAAGCATAAGTTTAATTTTAATAGATAAAAGACTATGGCACATCAGAGTAAATATCCTAGTTTAGACAGACAATGGCATAAGATGATGTTTTCTTTCTTTGAGTATCTTCCTATGCAATATCGGCAGGCAACGGAAAGAGAATGGCAAATTCGTAAGATGATATGGAGTTTTAAGGATGGAAAAGCTTATTTGAATATAGCTTGGATGATAGCGAATAAGTTACATCAAGTTTTTGGTGATGATGTTAAGAATATTGTTTTTGCTTGTGTTCCGGCTTCTTCCGCTGATAAGAATGAACTTCGTTATAAGGGGTTTGCTTCGGCTGTGTGTAAGTTTTCAGGTGCTATCAATGCGTATGAACATATACGTGTCAGTGGAGATCGTTTGGCTATTCACGAGAAATTTGACAGCAAGTCGCTTCAAAAAGTACAAGTGATAGAATTTGACAAGGACTTTTTTCGGGGTAAGAAAATCTTGGTATTTGACGATATTTTAACAAAAGGGTTTTCGTATGCTCGTTTCGCATGTCAGTTGGAAAAAATAGGAGGTGAGGTTTTGGGAGGTTTCTTTTTAGGTAAAACAGTTGTCCGTATGTTATAAGATGAAAGAAAAAGAGAGTTATATAGAGAAGCAGAAGGATATCTTTGGAGATACTACTTGGTTCACTTATCGTTATGAGGTGAATGGAATGGTGTATGAAACTTCGGCAGGTTCGTTGGATATATGTAGAAAGGCACGTGATAAATGGATGAAAATGATGTCCGTTGCTTTTACCGGTCATAGAACGATACGAACAAATAAATATGCTTTGTCCGTATCGTTGAATGAAGAGGTACGTTTCTGCTATGAGAATGGAATCCGTTTTTTCTATATTGGTTGTGCGGTTGGATTTGACATGATGGCTGCTCATACCGTACTTGAACAAAGGAAACAATATCCCGATATGGTTTTGGTGGCGGTTGTTCCTTATGTCGGGCAAGATGTGTATTTCAACAAAGAGGACAAACAGAGGTATGCTGATATTTTGCGCCAAGCCGACAAGGTGGTAGTTCTATCCGAATATTATTATGCCCAATGCTATGCCCACCGTAATGATTACATGATTTCACACGCCTGTAGGCTGATTGCCTATTGGGATGGAAAATCTGCCGGAGGAACTTCTTATACGTTTAACAAGGCACAAAAAAAGAAATTGGTGATATACAATCTGTTTTGATTCAGATTGTATATCGTTGTTTTCCAGCGGTATGATCAAACGTGGCGATGTCATACTGTCTGGTTGCTGTAAGTGCTAATACTTCCGATGCAAAAGAGAAAGACACAATAAATATGAAAAGCAATGATAGATGAATTTTACTTAATTGTTTTACCTTTGTAAAACATTAGTGTCCCATTAAAATTGGGACGAATTAAAAATTAAATAAACTTGGCCCATTTGGTCCGAATCGTTCTTTGTC
>NZ_JADPLO010000151.1:0-1399 GCF_015667765.1 Bacteroides sp. 1001302B_160321_D4
GTATTCTATGTTTCTATCCAAGTCATTTTATGAGTTTAACATTTTCTTAACATCGGTAAATTTAGCATTGTAAAACATGTATGTTTTTGGGTCGTAATAGACCTTCTTTCGCACAAGAGCCACAATAATCCTGATGAGTTTGTTCTTGACATTGTTTAAAGCCACTTGTGGCTTTTTACCACGCCCAATCAGTCGGTTATAATACTCTCTTATCTCTGGATTGAATTTTTTTGCACAATGAGCAGCCTGTCCCAGCAAGGATTTTATGAGCTTGTTGGCGAAATGGCTTGTTTTAGCCGGAGAGTGGATACTTGTGCCTGAATCTTTTCCAAACGGGGCAACACCATAATAACAGGCTATTTTGCGTGCGTCCAGGTCAAAACGTCTGAAGTTGTTGGTGAAGATAAGCAAACAGGCTCCGTTTTGACGTGCAACGCCTTTTATCGAAGTGATGATAGCATAGTTCTCCTTAAGTTCGGCATCACTTTCTATGATGCGGTCTATCATCAGGTCGCATTCCTTGATGGCATTATCAATCTCAGACATTAAATGCTTGCTTTTGCGCTTGATAAAACTGATAGCCTTCGAGGGTTCGGCGGCTTCCTTGTCTTGCTTTCTAACATCCATGGCAATATGTTGCTGTACCAATTTATGCCGGTAAAGAAACACCTCACGAAGTTGTGACAGCGATTCGCTAAGCGGCTCAAACAGGACTGCCTTGTCTTGATGTCTCCAGGCGTACTCTGCGATCATGGATGAGTCGGCCTTGTCACTCTTGACACGTTGGATTCCGCTACTATGCTTGATGGAATAGGCATTCTCAATCCATATGTCAAGGCCTTTGCCATACAGCCATTTGCTCAGTCCCAGACTACATGATCCGGTGTCCTCGCCACAGAATAACCACTCGTTCTCCACGGACTTGTCCGCATTCGTTTTGACCCATTTGAAGAACTGTCGATAGCCCTTTTTGTCGTTTGTGAACGTGCCGTATTCCCGATTACCAAACTCTTTGAGTCCACAAGCCTCGATGATGGCTGCATCGAATTTCTCTTTGGCAAAATCTATGCCGATAAATAGTTTCTTCATATCTTTACATATCTTTTTTTCAAGACTGATAAAAAGCTGTTTTTTACTCTAAACTCTAAATAGGCTCGTAGCCTTAATATTCTATCGGAGTTTTGCAGCTTGGCGGGGAGAGACCGTAACGCGGGATAGTCTCAAAGGACTTGCTTTTTTCTGGATTCCTCTCCCTGCCTGTCAGTCTTCTTCTTCATACAACAAAGATATTAAGACTGACATTGCTTCAATAAGTTCTCGGAACAAATTTATCTGCCACGCTTGGTATTATTAAGATAAATTTTCCACTCTCTTATCTTGCGACTGCAAACTTAGAGCT
>NZ_JADPLO010000152.1:0-1324 GCF_015667765.1 Bacteroides sp. 1001302B_160321_D4
TTTATTCTTTATTTAGAGGAGAAAGCCACTATTCCTTCTGAGTACTCTGATCTCCATCTTCACTCAAAAGGTTTCCTCCCTGAGATTGAAGTTCAGGACTTCCCTATCCGTGGTAAAGCCGTTTATTTACGTATCAAGCGTCGTCGCTGGGAAGATCCCTCCACTGGGCAGACATATAGTCGTGACTGGAGTTTGGTAGCCACCGGTACTCGCATAACCGCTGAGTTCGGTGCTTTTTTAAAAGAATTACTTAGATAATCACGCCGTTAGCTGCCAAAGTGTAGCTGAGCATTACTGTATGGATGGCAAACAGCTTCAAAGCCAATATAAAGACCACCTGAGTGACTTCCAGAATTGGGATCAGAGAGCACATGCCCAAGAGTATATCCTTTATCCAAAGAATATGGGTTATCACCTATGTATTGACGAAACGGCTTTAAGTAAGGGAGATCTTTATACCATCTTAATAAGGCACTTATATACGACCTGACACCAATTAGTTAGGTCATAACAAAAAGTTATAGAGCTCGGAGAATCCGGGCTTTTTTTATAAACAATTAAAAATTAAAGATTATGGAAAAGAATGAAGAACTTTTAGAAAGATTGGTGAATGAATTAGCAGCGCAAAATAAACTTATTGCGCTGCTAATTGCGAAGAACAATGTTGAAACATTTGGTAAATCAGGAATTGAGATTGTGGAAGAAATGGAAAAAGAATCGGTAGCTATTATTAAATGGAGTTACAATTATCCAATAGAAAAATTTCCTCTCTATGAGCCTGAAAAAACAAATTTTTTCTTTGAAAATAAGGAATTAACGGACTAATTTATCAATATTGAAGTTCATAACATATCCGCAGCGTCTACACTCTAAAGTCCAATATTTGGAATTTGGGATAACAATATCCTTATAATTGGTAACATTTAGATTATCCAAACCAGCTATATCCTCTCCACCTCGCATTATATCAATTATATGTCCATTACATATCGGGCATGATTTATGTTCTAGTTTACCAATGAGATTTTGAAATTCAGCTTTAGTCATATCTGTCGTTTTAAAGGTTAATACTATCTGCAAATGTACTGTTTATAGTTTATAAACGGTAATAGTTCTGTATGTTTTGCAAGGATGTTTTTTAGCATCCTTGCGAAAAACTTCCATGAAAATATATTGTAATTTTCTTGCATATATCGTTGAATTTTAGTATATTTCGGTAACTAAAAAAGAGACATTATGAAAGGCGAAAGTTTATACACAGTATTCTCAAAAGCTTTATCAAGTGAAAAGAAAGCTATTAAGTACTTTGAGAAAATGAGATGGG
>NZ_JADPLO010000153.1:0-1319 GCF_015667765.1 Bacteroides sp. 1001302B_160321_D4
AAACATTGTTGTCCCATTAAAATCTAAAAGAGTTCTTTGAAATATTTGAAATTTAGTTAGTTACAGCGATTTTCCGAGCGAACGGACTTGAATTTGTAGCTTTGCATCAGATTAATCCGATGGCATATGTTCCAAGACAAATACGTTTTCGCTCAATTGGCTTCATTTCTGAATCGAAGTAAGTTTAACCGCATAGTCACCAAGTATGATGGTGATAAATATGTGAAGCACTTCACCTGCTGGAATCAACTACTTGCTTTGATGTTTGGTCAACTTTCTAATCGTGAAAGTCTGCGAGATTTGATAGTTGCTCTTGAAGCTCATCATTCCAAATGTTATCATTTAGGAATGGGTAAAAATGTATCAAAGTCATCGCTGGCAAGAGCAAATCAAGATAGAGACTATCACATCTTTGAAGAATATGCTTACTACCTGGTTAGCGAAGCACGACAAAAGTGTGCTAATCATATTTTCAAACTTGGCGGTAACGTTTATGCTTTCGATTCGACAACTATTGACCTGTGCCTTTCAGTCTTTTGGTGGGCAAAATTCCGCAAAAAGAAAGGTGGTATCAAAGTGCATACATTATATGATGTGGAAACACAGATTCCTGCATTCTTTCATATCACGGAAGCATCCGTACACGATTCTAAAGTTATGATTGAAATTCCTTATGAACCAAGCTCTTATTACATCTTTGACCGCGGTTATAACAACTTCAAAATACTGTATAAAATTCATCAAATTGAAGCCTACTTTGTTGTCAGAGCAAAAAAGAATCTCGGGTACAAATCCATCCAATGGAAACGTAGGCTGCCTAAGAATGTGCTTTCAGACGCAAGTGTATTTCTGACAGGATTCTATCCTAAACAATATTATCCAGAGCCACTTAGATTGGTTAAATATTGGGATGAAGAACAAGAACGAGAATTTACATTCATAACCAATGCGATGCATATATCTGCGCTTCAAGTTGCTGAACTTTATAAAAATCGCTGGCAGGTAGAGCTGTTTTTCAAATGGCTCAAGCAGCACCTTAAAATCAAAAGATTTTGGGGAACTACAGAGAATGCTGTTCGAATACAGATATATGCTGCTATATGCGCTTACTGTTTGGTGGCAATCATTCAACACGATATGCAACTGAACAGAAGTACATATGAAGTGTTACAAATACTGAGCATCTCATTGACTGATAAGACTCATCTGAGAGACCTCTTTGATAAAACTAAATTTCAAAATGACAAAGAACGATTCGGACCAAATGGGCCAAGTTTATTTAATTTTTAATTCGTCCCAATTTTAATGGGACACTAATG
>NZ_JADPLO010000154.1:0-1072 GCF_015667765.1 Bacteroides sp. 1001302B_160321_D4
GTTTTTTATTATGGATTAAGATTGATCAGTTAAAATAGAAGTATAATGAAAAAAGTAGGTCGATTTAGTTTGTTTGAATTGCAGGATGCTAGTTCTGTAATAGACAAAGCGTCTCAAAAGACATTTATTGGTGGCGGTTCAGGATCTTCATCGGATCCTTATACACAGGATGAGTTTGACTCTATGATGTACTCCGGTCATTGGAATGGTGGCTGGGTATACGGTATGGGGTGGATAACGCCGCAAGTTTATATATATCCGAATCATTATAACTATTCGGGTAGTTATCATCCTTCCGGACATGGTGGAGGTGGCTCCTTTTGGCCTGGTAGTAGTTGGCCAGGTAATGGGGGTAATACAGGTGGATATCTAGGTTATAATGGTTACAATCCTAATCATAATAATTACTATCATGGACATAATGGTTACTGGGGGCATAATGGTTATTCCAATCATTATGGTTATCCGGGATTTTATGGTTATCATTTTTATGGAGGTGGTGGAGGGGGAATTACTCCTTCGGAGAATAATGAGCAAAGTGGTGTCATTGATCTTAATGGAACTTGTGTATACGACAGCCTTTCTGAATTGCTATCTCGTTTACAGAATAAAAAAATGACGAATGAAGAAGTAAGAGTAGAATATTTTGAATACTTGAAAAAACAGAATCTTTCTAATGAAGAAATTCTTAATTTAACTTTTAATGGGGTAAAAGGTAAATATATTGAGGGGCTAGCTGAATATTTAGGATTTGAGGCAAAAGAATTAAATGTTCCAGAATTTATAAACGAGATATCTAAAGGAAATTTAAATTATGCATGTGGTATAGCAGTCATTGAAGTATTAAATAAGAATACAGGACATATGGATTATCATGCTGTAGCAATAACTGATGCAATTCGTACAAGTGACGGTAAAAATGTATATTTCCATTTTTATGATGAACAAGGTTTATGTAAAAAGGAACTGTTAGAACCTGGAGATATTAAAAATTACTATGAGATAAAATATACAGACTGATGAGATATATATTAATAGTCATTTATATACTGTATTTTGAAGTGCAATTACT
>NZ_JADPLO010000155.1:0-1061 GCF_015667765.1 Bacteroides sp. 1001302B_160321_D4
CCGTTGCCCGGAGTGAAAGCACCTTCATGTATTACTTTCTCACCTGCCAGTTTCAGTTTTTCTCCATCCTTGCGGTGCGTTTCGGGAGCTTTTTCACGAAGCACATCAAGAATAGGTTTCTTCAAGCCTTTGATAGAAGCCTTGGCAGGACCTTTCAAATCCAATACGAGAATTTCATTCTCTCCTTCTTTGAGCCAGCAACCCGGCATAAAGAGGGTCTGTTGCGGACCGATTTCCCAGAAACGCCCCATTGCATGACCGTTCACCCAAACCATGCCTTTTCCCCATGTGCTCATATCCAGAAATGTATCTCCTACTTTATCCAGTTTAAAAGTGCTCTTGTAGTAAGCAGGCATAGCCGGTAGTATTTTTGTATCGTTATATTTCTTGTCTTTAATAAAAGAATAATCTACCGGGAAGTTGTACACAGTCCAGTTTTTCAATACCTTAGTCTGATTACCCGAAACTAGTTCCACCTTTTCCGTGATACCTTTGCGGTCGTGAATGGATTTGTCAAAGTTGACACGTCCCATTGCTTCCACCAGAATATCCAGTTGCGTACCTTTTTTCAGTGCGGGCAAAGTCGTAGTAAATTCTCCTTTACGACGGTCCAAACGCGCCAGAAGTTTGCCGTCGGCATAGATTTGCGCCCAGTCGTGCACTTCCGTAATCTTCAAAACGGTTCCTGCGAGGGTTGCTTCAGGCAATGTGGTCCGATACAGAATAGTTCCCCATCCCTGATTGAATTGTTCCATCGGTTGAATATCCACTGTTTGTTTGGCTTCCGGCAAATTCGAGAATAGTGGAGCCACTTTATTGAAATGAATTTCGGGAATCTCAATAACAGGCAAAGCAGCGGGGACTTCAGGCAATGATTCACCGGCCGGAAGATAGTTTTTCAATAAATCGCGAAGCAAGAAAAACTTTTCGGTGGTCCATCCGGCTTCACTGATCGGAGCGTCATAATCGTACGAACTGCACATAGCGGAATAAGCAGGGTTGTTTGCACCTCCCCAATGACCGAAAGTCGTTCCTCCGTGAGTCATATAGAGACTGAAAGA